>JBKJOY010000061.1:0-2987 GCA_046595415.1 Thermomonas sp. | reverse complement strand
ATCGAAAGTCGGCGTGGGCGCCTGCGACTCGCGTCGTGCGCGCGCCGCCACCGAGGCTGCCAATACCCTTTCGAAGCCCTCGCGAAGCCCGACATCGTCCGGCTTTTCGCGGCTGCGGGCCTGCATCCGGCGCAGTCGCGCCTGGTCCCGGCTGAGGGCGAGGTGCAGGGCAGGCGTTGGCTGGGCGGCACTCACAGGATTGGATTTCGCGATCGCGTGGACGGGCTTGAACCGCAATTGTCCCATCCCCTACGAAGTCGCGGCATGAACGCGAAGACTCCCGCCGGCTCGGCCCCTATCAGTCGTTGACTGATATATCCATATCCGATATATTTAGCGGCAACAGGGGAGACCTCGATGGCCACCAACACCAGCAAACCCGACGCTCCGGCGCTTACGCCTGCGATGCAGCACATCCTGCTTGCGCTGCTGGAGGGCGACCGCCACGGTTACGCCATCATGCAGGCGATTGATGGCATCAGCCGCGGCGAAATGCGGCTCGGACCCGGCACGCTTTACACCTCGATCAAGAAACTGCTCGATGCGAAACTCATCGAAGAAACCGACGAGCGACCCGACGAGGATGATGAACGCCGGCGCTATTACCGCCTGAGTAGTGCCGGCCGTGAAGCGGTGCTCGCCGAGACCCGCCGACTGTCTCGACTTGTCGCCTACGCGCACAAGCACGCACGCCACGCGGTGTTTGCGTGAACGGTCAGCCCGATCCGGGCTGGATGCGCGCGGCGCAATCCGTTTACGCCGCCTGTCTTTGGCTGTATCCGAGGCAACTTCGTGAAGCCCATGGCGATGAAATGCGCCAAGCCTTCCGCGATCGTTGCCGTGAAGCCGTGCGTGGCGAGCGCAGTGCCTTTCGCGTGCTCATGTTGGAGCTGTTTCCAGACACATTGCGCAGCGTCGGCAGCGCGCAAGTGTCCGAGACTTTTGACGACATGCGACCCAGGCAATTCTGGGCACTCGGACTTTTGTGTTGTGCCTTGATCGGCCTGCTGTTCCGCGACAGCCTTAGCCGCTTTACGCTCGACCTGGCGTTTCAGGCGAAGTACGCCTTGCAACGGGCAAGCGACGAACGGGACCTATCGCAACACGAAGGTCGCTTGCGTGATATCGGGACCGGATTCCTTTCTGTCGACAGTCCCGAAAACAAGGCATTGGCTGCCTATGCCTACCGCGCAGTCTATTTCGGCCGAATGACCCAGTTGGAAGTAGAGCAACAGGACTTTGACGGCTTGATGATCGCCGATGGAAATCGTGCGACCGCACTTGCGACACAAGTGCTCGGTGCGAAGGGCTCCGTTTCCGCTTACGCGTTGGCCATCGCAGTGCAGGCTTGCGAGGTGTCCGCAGGCTGCAATCGTGGCGAGGCAATTCGGCAGCTGATTGCGAGCGATCCCGGCAATGGCTACGGCTGGGCGCTTGCCTTCACTTGGGCCGGGGAGCGCCATGACGAAATGGCGATGCAGCATGCCGTCAAACAACTGGCGCAGGCAACGCGATTCGATAGTTATCGTGGGCAGATAGCCAGCGACCTGCTGAAGCAGGCGCAGTCGGTCGCGCCTGGCGACACCGACTACCTTCATTCCATTGCTTCGTTGGTACGCTCCAGCGGCTTCGAGACAATGGGGGACTACCGCAATGAGGTTCGCGTGTCCTGCACGCCGCGTCGTTCCACGGACACTGATCCCAGGCCGCGTTGGTCGGAGATCCATCCGGAAATGCAGGCCGATTGCCTGCGGATCGCCGGCTTGCTCTCAACTTCAACCGACTTGGGTGCTGCGCGTTGGGGTTCGTGGCAGGTCTACGAGGCGGAGCTTGATCCAGCCGCACGCGATAGGGCACTGCATCAACTGCGCGATAAGTGGTGGTGGCAGGAGCAGGCATCGGGGGTTGGCATCAATCGACACACCAAGGACTTTGGCTGGGATGCCTGGACCGAGGATGAATGGCAGAACTGGGCAAATGCCTGGGCCCCGGGTGATGGTGAAATTCCTTCCGTCAAGCGCTGGCTTGCGTCACGTGGCTTGTCAGTGTCGGCGCCCCAGGAGTTCGAGCTTCCTCCATGGATAGGGAAATCCTGACCTCAGCACGAGTCAGCGTCCGGCTTTCGAGCGGCCGGGGTTTGCTACCCTGTCACCATGCCTTCAACGATTCCCGCCGCCCGTCAAACCTTGCACCGAGTCTTTGGCCATCCCGAGTTCCGCGGTGAACAGGAAGCCATCGTCGACCACGTCGTTTCCGGGCGCGATTGCCTGGTGCTGATGCCCACCGGCGGCGGCAAGTCGCTGTGCTACCAGGTGCCCGCGTTGCTGCGCGAGGGCACGGCCATCGTGGTTTCGCCGTTGATCGCGCTCATGCAGGACCAGGTCGAGGCGCTGGAACAACTCGGCGTGCGCGCCGCGTTCCTGAATTCCTCGCTCAGCAGTGAAGCCGCCTCAGCCGTGGAGCGCGGCTTGCTCAACGGCGACTATGACTTGCTGTATGTGGCGCCCGAACGCCTGCTGATGCAGCGCTTCCTCGGCCTGCTCGACCGTTGCACCATCGCGCTATTTGCGATTGACGAAGCGCATTGCGTCTCGCAATGGGGCCACGATTTCCGCCCCGAATACCGCGAACTCAACCTGCTGCACGAACGCTGGCCCGATGTGCCGCGCATCGCGCTGACCGCCACCGCCGACAAACCCACTCGCGACGAAATCGTCGAGCGCCTCGGCCTGCAGGATGCGCGCCAATTCATCAGCTCCTTTGATCGGCCCAACATCCGTTATCGGGTCGCGCAGAAGGATAATGCGCGTCGGCAGCTGCTCGATTTCCTGGCCACGCACAAGGGCGAGGCCGGCATCGTGTACTGCCTGTCGCGCAAGAAGGTGGATGAAACTGCCGCCTTTGTCTGCCAGCATGGCGTGCAGGCTCTGCCCTATCACGCCGGCATGGATGCGACCAAGCGCAGCGCCAACCAGCGCCGTTTCCTT
>JBKJOY010000044.1:0-10039 GCA_046595415.1 Thermomonas sp. | reverse complement strand
TGCCGATCCCGGGTCCGGTCAGGGCGTCGGCGACATCGAAGCCAAGCTTGAACGCCTCGGTATGGTGCATCGTTGCCAGCATCGAGAACACGCCGATGCGGTTTCCGATGAAATTTGGCGTGTCCTTGGCGATCACCACGCCCTTGCCGAGCTGGGTGACCAGGAAGCCTTCCAGGCCGGCAACGACGGACGCATCGGTGGTCTTGGCCGGGATCAGTTCGGCCAGGTGCATGTAGCGCGGCGGATTGAAGAAATGCACGCCGCAGAAGCGATGGCGCAGTTGTTCCGGCAGTACGTCGGCCAACGCATTGATACCGAGGCCCGAGGTGTTGCTCGCCAGCACGGCAGCCGGAGCTACGTGTGGCGCGATGCGGCGATACAGGTCCTGTTTCCAGTCCATCCGTTCGGCGATCGCCTCGATGATCAGGTCGCATCCTTCCAGCAAGGGCAGGCCGGTCTCATAGTTGGCGGGCGTGATCGCGGCGCCCAACGACTTGCTGGCGAGTGGGGCAGGCGAAAGCTTGCCGAGGTTGGCGATGGCCTTCAGCACGATACCGTTCGGGTCACCTTCCTTCGCCGCCAGGTCGAACAAGACCGTGTCCACCCCGGCATTGGTCAGGTGCGCGGCGATCTGCGCCCCCATCACGCCGGCACCAAGCACCGCCGCGCGACGTACAAGTAATTTCTCAGACATATTAGATAACTCCTTGAAAAATCAATTTTCTTCTGCTTGAAAGCCGGCGCCAGCAAAACGGATGAGCGCCTTCGCGGCGCGTTGTCGATGGACCGTCTCGGAGACCGACGCAGGTCGCTTGATCAACCCGAAATCGGCCATCGCATAGGTCAGTGCGCCTGACAGGAAATCCAACCGCCAGTAGAGCGCCTCCTTGCCCAGGCCCGGGACACAGACGCCAATGGCTTTGGCGAACTCGCGCAGCACGTGGCCATATTGGTCAGACAGGAACTTGCGTAGGCCGTCATTGCTTTCGGCATAGGCGCGGGCAATGACGCGGATGAAGGCGCCACCACCATGGCGATCCTGGGCCATGGCCAGGGCGGGTTCGACGAACGCGGCGAGGATCGGCTCCAACTCCCCGGGATGCCGCGCCACCGCCTCCTGCAGCGCCTGCAGGCGTTCGCGGCTCATGTCATCCATGCGCCGGCGGAATACTTCGTTGACGAGGTTGTCCTTGCTGCCGAAGTGGTAATTGACGGCGGCGATGTTGACGTCCGCACGGCTGGTGACCTGCCGGAGCGAAGTGGCACCGAAGCCCTGCTGCGCGAAAAGTTCTTCCGCCGCATGCAGGATGCGGTCCTTGGTGGAGAAATGCTGGAGGCTCATGTCGAACTCCTGAATCAAACGCTTGTTTGATACTAGGTCGCTGACGGGCTTGCGTCAATAGATGACGATGGACAGGCGGGTGAAATGGCGTGCCATGCAAGTCGATTTCGGCTAGAATCTGCCGTAGCCAAGTCGGCCAAACCCGCGCCAGTACGCGGGTTTTTCTGTTAACATCGGGCATGTGCGACGCGAGTCGCTGCCCGCCACACCGGAGTAGTCCAATGGCGCTGGAGCGCACCCTTTCGATCATCAAGCCTGACGCTGTCGCCAAGAACGTCATCGGCCAGATCTATTCCCGTTTCGAGCAAGCCGGCCTGAAGGTCGTCGCCTCGAAGATGAAGCACCTTTCCAAGCAGGAAGCCGAGGGCTTTTATGCGGTGCATCGTGAACGCCCGTTCTTCGGTGCGTTGGTCAATTTCATGAGCTCAGGCCCGGTGATGATCCAGGCGCTGGAAGGCGACAACGCCGTCCTGAAGCATCGTGACTTGATGGGCGCGACCAATCCGAAGGACGCCGCGCCGGGCACGATCCGTGCCGACTTCGCCGACAGCATCGATGCGAATGCGGTGCATGGTTCGGATTCGTTGGAGAACGCGGCGAACGAGATCGCCTATTTCTTCCCGTCCACCGACGTGTACGCGCGTTGAGTTGACGCCATGAGCGATACCCGCGCCCCGACCATCGACATCACCCTGCTGGGCGACGCCCAACGGGACGACGCGGCTGCCGTGGGCGTATCCGCGCAGGTGGCTTCTGCCGCCTCGCGGACTTCATCAGCGGATTCGCGGACCAACATTTTCGATTTCGACCGGGCCATGCTCGAGCGTTTTTTCGAAGAGGATCTGGGTGAGAAAAAATTCCGCGCGCAGCAGGTGATGAAGTGGATCCATCACCGCTACGCCACCGAATTCGCGGACATGACCGACCTTGGCAAGGCGCTGCGCGCCAAGCTTGAGGAGCGCGCCGTGGTGCGTGCGCCGCAGGTGATTTTCGACAAGGCATCCGAGGACGGCACGCACAAATGGCTGCTCGGGATGGACCCGAAGAATGCCATCGAGGCGGTGTTCATTCCCGACAAGGGCCGCGGCACGCTGTGCGTGTCATCGCAGGTAGGTTGCGCGCTGAACTGCCAGTTCTGCTCCACCGCGACGCAAGGCTTCAACCGCAACCTGACCACCGCCGAGATCATCGGCCAGGTCTGGATTGCTGCCCGCCACCTGGGCAACGTGCCGCACCTGCGGCGCAAGCTCACCAACGTCGTCATGATGGGTATGGGCGAGCCGCTCATGAATTTCGACAACGTGGTGCGCGCGATGAGCATCATGCGCGACGACCTCGGTTACGGTCTGGCCAACAAGCGGGTGACCCTCTCGACTGCTGGCGTGGTGCCGATGATCGATCGTTTGGGTGAGGAGAGCGACGTTTCGCTGGCGGTGTCGTTGCATGCGCCCACCGACGAGTTGCGCACCAGTCTGGTCCCACTCAACAAGAAGTATCCGATCGCGGTGCTGATGGACGCCTGCGTGCGCTATGCGCAGCGCAAGCGCGGCAGTTCGGTGACATTCGAATATACGTTGATGAAAGACGTCAACGATCATCCTGAACAGGCGCGAGCGCTGGTCCAGCTGATGCGCGACTTTGACCGCCGCGTGCAGATGAAGGATGCAGCCAAGGTCAATTTGATTCCGTTCAACCCGTATCCCGGCACGCGCTTTGCGCGTCCGACCGATGAGGCTATCCGTGCCTTCCAGAAGCAACTCAATAATGCCGGCATGATCGCTCCGGTGCGGCGTACCCGTGGCGACGACATCGACGCCGCCTGCGGACAGCTGAAAGGGCAGGTGATGGATCGCACCAGGCGCTCGGCCGAACATCGCAAACGCTTGCAGGATGCGGGTATTTCCGATGCGGCGTGAAGTGCCATCACTGCGCTTCTGCGCGACCCTGATGTTCGCAGCCTGCCTGCTTGCAATGACATCGTGTCGCCAGCTTGAGCGCCTCACCATCGTGCGGCCCAGTGCCGACCGTGGTGAATTCCGCAAGGTTTCGCCGACCTATGACGTGAGTGGCAAAGCGAAAAAGAATTTCGAACCCGCCAATGCACGGCAATTAGTGGCGGCTGCCAGCGCATCCTATGAGGCCGGTCGCTTCGATCAGTCCAGGCAGCAGGCGCAGCAAGCACTCAAGGCGGATCCCCAGTCAGGTGATGCACTGACGTTGCTGGCAGCACTCGCAAGCAGGTCAGGCGACACGGTGGCAACGGGTAATTACTATCGCAAGGCACTGGACACCTCTCCGGGCAATGGCGCCTACGCCAACAATTACGGCATATGGCTGTGCGGAAGCGGGCACGCACAGGAGTCGCTGGCGTGGTTCGACAAGGCCTTGGCCGACCAAGCCTATCCGACCCCGACAACCGCACTGGCCAATGCGGGAAGCTGTGCCCAGCAAGCAGGGCAGCCCGCGCGGGCCGAGGCCAGTTGGCGGCAAGCACTTACTCTGGATCCAGACGTGGCGACGGCGCTGGCCGGGATGGCGGGCCTGCAATTTGATCGCGGGCAATATTTTGAGGCTCGTGCATTTGTGGAGCGTTGGCTCGCAATCGCCCCCGAAGATCCAAGCGCATTGCGGCTTGCGACACAGATCGAGCAGAAACAAGGCGACAGCGCGGCCGCACAGCGCTATCTTCTACGTTTGCAGGCGATCACCCCCGGCGCCTCGACTGTTCCAGCGACGCGATGACGACTTCCCCCGACAACACCCATCAGGCCATGGCCGGTTGTGGCGAGCGCCTGAAACAGGCCCGCGAAGCCGCAGGTCTCAGCATCGACGACGTCGCTGCGCGCTTGCATATGCCTGCGCGGGTGGTGCGTTCGCTTGAAGCCGAGGATTGGTCACGACTGGGTGCCCCGGTATTCGTGCGGGGCCAGGTGAGAAGTTATTCGCGGTTGGTCGGATTGACCACGGCGCCGATGATGGCGGCACTCGATGTGGGCCCGGTGGAGCCCTCTCATCTGATCAGCCGAACCCACATTCCGCGAGCGCAATGGTGGGCGGAACAAATCGGCCGCCGATTGGTTTACATCGTCCTGACGTTGTCGCTTGCGGTGCCAGCCTGGGTCGCTACCCGCCAGCATCTGGCAGGCAACCCGAATGACGCCGCGCCGCTGGACGTTCCTGCCAAAACAGGCATGGTGGAGCCGGTAGTGCCCGTCGCCCGTCGTACCGTGATGGCTTCGATGGCGCCAGTTGCGCCCCCCCCGATGGAAGCACCAGGCGGAGAAATCGTCGTGCGCACCCATGCCGAGACCTGGGTGGATGCGGTCGGGGCAGATGGCAGCACGCTTGAAAAGGGACTTCTTGCGAGTGGAAGCGAGCGTCGTTTTGCCGCCGCTCAGCTTCAGCGCCTGACCATTGGCAATGCATCCGCGGTGGAGGTGCAAGACCAAGGCCGACAGGTTGACCTAGCGCCGTTCACCCGGACGAACGTTGCTCGCTTTGCGGTATCCTCGGATGGTTCGCTAGTCGTGGTCGACTGATCCACGCAAGCGGGTACCAACTCCCTTTCAACACCAGCGCCCCGCGGGTTTAACGCGGGCGAGAGACAGCATGGCGATCGATGACCTGCTCGATGAGCACGAACAAAGTGAACGCGTACGTTCCTGGCTGCGTACCAACGCATTCGGGCTGGTAGGGGGCATTGCCCTTGGACTGGGCGCGATTGCAGGCTTCCAATGGTGGCAAGGCCAGCAGCAGAAAGGCCAGATGGCCGTCAATAGCCGCTACTCAGACGCTGTGAGCAAATACGAAAGCGGCGTACTGCCCGCCGACAAGGGCCGCGCAGCGATCGAAGGGATCAGCAAGGGCAACTCAACGCTGGGAGCATTGGCTGCGTTGCAGCTGGCGAAAGCTCAGGTGGAAGCGGACAAGGCTGCGGATGCCATCGTGACCCTGCGCAACCTGCACGACCTTGAGCCAGATATGCGCGCGGTAGTGCGTCAACGTTTGGCGCGCCTGCTTGTCGACGACGGCAAGGCCAAGGAGGCGCTTTCACTGCTCGACGATGAACGCAACCCTGCGATGTTGGACGTGCAGGGTGATGCACAGATGTTGCTAGGCGATCGTGCCAAGGCGCAGCTGTCCTATCAGAAGGCGCTGGGCTTGGTCGACGTGGGTGACCCACAGCACCGCCTGCTCACATTGAAGTTGATTGAAGCTGGCGGGAAACCGCCGCACACCGAGGACAACACCTGATGACCGGGGCGATACCGAAGAATTCGTTCAACAAGCTAGCTGTCGCCATCCTGTCACTGGCGATGTTGTCGGGTTGTTCATCAGTCAGGAATTTGCTCGGCGGGCGCGGCAAGGACAAGTCGGAAGACCCCACGGCGCTGGTGCAGATCAGCCCCAGCGCAACCGTCAGCCAGTTGTGGGGTGCGTCCTTGGGCAAGGGAAGCAAGGACCTTGGCATCGACATGCATCCAACCATCGCAGATGGACACGTCTATGCGGTGGCGGTGGAGGGTGGTGTTTCCGCATTCGACCTGAAAACGGGTCAAGCGCTTTGGCATTACGCGTCCAAGTTGCCGTTGACCGGTGGTCCAGGCGCGGGTGATGGATTAGTCGTTGTCGGTAGCCTGGAAGGTGACGTGGTAGCGCTTGATGCTGCGACGGGAGCCGAGAAATGGACCTCGAAGGTTGCAAACGAAGTGCTGGTCGCGCCGGCAATGGGCGGCGGAATGGTCTTCGTGCACTCCAATGATGGCCGCTTGACTGCATTGGACCAAGCGACTGGCGAACGGCGCTGGTTCTACAGCCCGGACGTACCATCGTTGACGGTGCGCGGCACTGGTGGCATCACCGTTGGCCCGGGGATCCTGTTTGTTGGCAATGACAATGGCACCTTGACTGCGTTGTCGATGAGTGATGGCAGCGTCCGTTGGAGTACCCCGGTTGCGCAGCCCGACGGCCGCAGTGAACTCGAGCGCATGGCGGATGTGGATGGCGCAGCGATCCTAGACAACACCACGCTCTACGCCACCAGTTACAAGAACCATACCGTTGCCATTGATGGACCAACTGGCCAGTTGATGTGGGATCGCGAAAATGGCGGTCAGCGCGGGCTTGGCCTGAGCAATTCCGCGGTGGTCGTGACGGATCCCACTGGCAAGGTCTGGGGCTTGGATCGCAATACCGGCAGTAGCTTGTGGCAGCAAAATAGCCTTGCCTACCGCAAGGTCACTGCACCTGCGGTACAGGGCGATTACGCGGTTGTTGGCGATCTGGAAGGCAATCTGCACTGGCTGCGTCTGAGCGACGGTGCGTTTGCCGCGCGCTCCAAGCTGGGTGGTGCGATCAGCGGACAACCCGCCGTTGCCGATGGCATCCTGGTCGTGCAGACCGAGGAAGGTCAGTTGGCTGCATTCGCACTGCAATAAGCCGCGCTGCCATATGCGAAGAGCCGGCCTCAGGCTGGCGTGTATCCGCGGCCCCGGCTAGTCTGCCGGGGCCGTTGTTTTTCAAGTCACTGCAATAATCGAGAATCCGGCGCCCTGTGCGCAAAGGTTGATCCATGCTTTCCCTCGTCGCCCTGGTCGGGCGCCCCAATGTCGGCAAGTCCACCCTCTTCAATGCACTCACGCGCACCCGCGATGCGTTGGTGCACGACCAACCGGGTGTGACCCGTGACCGCAACTATGGCGTGTGCCGCCTGATTGAAACCGCGCCCTTCGTCGTGGTGGATACCGGCGGCATCGCAGGTGAGGACGAAGGCCTGGCGGGTGCCACGGCAAGGCAATCGCGCGCCGCTGCCGAAGAAGCCGACCTGATCCTGTTTATCGTCGATGGCAGGGAAGGCAGTTCCGCGCTCGACGATGACATCCTGCGGTGGCTCCGCAAGCTGTCCAAACCGACATTGTTGGTCGTCAATAAAAGTGACGGCATCGACCTTGAGTCGGCGATGTCGGAGTTCTCGCGGTATGGCTTTGGCGATGCGCTGCCGGTCTCATCCGCGCATCGCACCGGCATCGATGAGCTGTTGGAGCGGGTGGGGAGCGAGCTGCCGGAACAAGGCAGCACCGAAACGTTGGACTCGGACCCGAAGCGGGTGCGCATTGCGTTCGTTGGACGGCCCAATGTTGGCAAGTCGACCTTGGTCAATCGCATCCTGGGCGAGGAGCGAATGATCGCCTCCGAGGTGCCCGGCACCACGCGTGACTCGATCGCAGTGGATCTGGAGCGCGACGGCCGCAAGTATCGCTTGATTGATACTGCCGGGCTGCGCCGGCGGGCCAGGGTCGAAGAAGCGGTCGAGAAGTTTTCGGTGTTCAAAACGCTACAGGCGATCGAGCAATGCCAGGTTGCGGTGTTGATGCTGGATGCGACGGAAGGCGTGACCGACCAGGACGCGACCGTGTTGGGCGCGATACTGGATGCCGGTCGCGCATTGGTCATCGCCGTCAACAAGTGGGATGGCCGCACCGACTACGAACGCCAACAGACCGAGACGCTGATCTCGCGCAAGCTCAGTTTCGTGGAGTGGTCGGAGAACGTGCGTATTTCCGCGTTGCACGGCTCCGGCCTGCGTGAGTTGTTCCGCGCCATCCATCGTGCGCATGCGTCAGCCACCCACGTGTTCAGCACGTCTGATGTCACCCGCGCGGTGGAAGCTGCCTATGCCGCCAATCCGCCGCCAGTGGTGCGTGGTCATGTTGCAAAGATGCGTTTTGCGCATCCCGGCGCGGAGAGTCCGCCAACCTTCATCGTGCACGGCACGCGGCTGAAGACGTTGTCGGCCACCTACCAGCGCTATCTGGAAAATTTCTTCCGCAAGCGCTTCAAGTTGGTCGGCACGCCGATCCGTTTCCTGTTCAGGGATAGTGAAAATCCCTACAAAGACAAGAAAAACGTGCTGACCGACAAGCAGGTCGCCAAGAAGCGGCGCCTGATCCGGCACGTCAAACGCGGCAAGTAATGCGTCGCCATGCCTCTTGAACCTGCGAACGCGTCGGACTTTCTGGAACGGTCGCAAGTCACCTTGGGCATTCTGGCAGGCGGGCGCGCCAGCCGCCTCGGCGGCCGCGACAAGGCTTGGATGCAGCGCGATGGCGTGCCCCAGGTGTTGCGTCTGGCACGACGCTTCGATGCAGAATGTGGCGCGCTGCTAGTCAGTGCCAACAGGGATATCGAACGCTACCTCGAGCATGATTTGCATGCGGTGCCAGACCTAGTGTTGGGCGTCGGGCCGATCGCGGGGCTGCAGGCATTGGCTGATCGCTGCAGTACGCCGTGGCTGTTGACGCTGCCGGTTGATGTCATCGGTACCAACGAGTGCCTGCTGCGCAGCTTGGTGAAGGCGGCGGATGGCGGTGACGGTGCAGTTGCCCAGGATGATGACGGCCTGCAACCGCTGGTCGCGTTGTACGGCGTCAGAAGCATGCGCGTAGCGATCGATGCGGCGTTGGTCGCAGGTGTGCATTCAGTGCAGATCATGCAGGCGCGCATGGGGTTGGTTCGAGTACGTTTCGCGGGTGTGCGCTTCGGAAACCTCAATACGCCAGCAGACCTGCAAGTCGCCGGGATCGAAGACGCCTGAGCACCTGAAAAGGCGTCGCAATGGCTGAGTGCGCGATAATCGCGGCATGCCAATCAGCCAATTGAGTCCCGATGAAGCCTTCGCGCGCGCGCGCGCGGGCGCACTGTTGATCGATGTGCGCGGCGAACACGAACGCGCGCTCGGCATGGCTGATGGGGCACGCGGTGTTGATCGTGCTGCGTTGGAAACTGATCCGACCGGCTTCCTTCCCGATGTGGACGCGGAAATCCTGTTGCTGTGCCAACGCGGGCAGCGCTCGCAACAAGTGGCGATGGTGCTGGAAGCGCGTGGTTATCTGAACCTGGCTTCGGTCGTGGGTGGCACAGAGGGTTGGGACGCAGCGGGCCTGCCAATGCTCCGGGCCGACATCGATGCGGATTTCAGCGAGCGCTATTCGCGCCACTTGCGTTTGCCGGAAGTGGGCTTGGAGGGCCAGCAGCGACTGCAGGCAGCACGCATGTTGCTGGTAGGCGCGGGAGGATTGGGAGCACCCGCCGCGTACTACTTGGCTGCCGCCGGTGTGGGCACGCTGCGCATCGCGGACGATGACGTGGTGGATCGCAGCAACTTGCAGCGGCAGATCCTGCACACCGACGCGCGCATCGGCATGCCGAAGGTAGCTTCTGCGGCGATCGCGCTTTCGGCGTTGAACCCGCGGACCGCGATTGAAACCGTGCAAGAACGCGTCACCGCGGACAACGTCGAGCGCATCCTTGATGGCGTGGACGTGGTGATCGATGGCGCTGACAACTTCCCGGCGCGTTACCTGCTCAACGATGCCTGCGTGAAGTTGGGCAAGCCGCTGGTGTATGGCGCGGTGCATCGCTTCGACGGACAGGTGAGCGTGTTCGATGCCGGTCGCCAGCGTGGCGAGGCGCCGTGCTATCGCTGCCTGTTTCCGGAACCGCCGCCGCCCGAGGCTGCACCCAATTGTTCCGAAGCTGGCGTCCTGGGTGTATTGCCTGGCGTGATCGGTCTGTTGCAAGCCACCGAAGCGATCAAACTGGTGCTTGGTATCGGCGCGCCGTTGCGGGGCCGTTTGCTGCAATTCGATGCGTTGGCGATGCGTTTTCACGAGACCCGATTGGCGCCTGATCCTGCAT
>JBKJOY010000181.1:0-3517 GCA_046595415.1 Thermomonas sp. | reverse complement strand
CTTTTCAAGGAAGCGATGGTCCGGATCGGTCTCGATGTCGCGCGCTCCGGAATCGCGCGCTCGCTGGCCGATGCCGAACGGGTCGCGGCGGAGATCGGCAGTTTCCCGCTCATCATTCGGCCCGCCTTTACGTTAGGTGGCTCCGGCGGCGGCATCGCCTACAACCGCGAGGAGCTGATCGAGATCACCAAGCGCGGCCTCGACCTTTCGCCCACCGGAGAAGTCCTGATCGAGGAATCGGTGCTGGGCTGGAAGGAATTCGAGATGGAGGTGGTGCGAGACAGCGCCGACAACTGCATCATCGTCTGCTCGATCGAGAACCTCGACCCGATGGGCGTGCACACCGGCGATTCGATCACCGTGGCGCCTGCCCAGACCCTGACCGACAAGGAATACCAGCGGCTGCGCGATGCTTCCATCAAGGTCCTGCGAAAGATCGGCGTGGATACTGGCGGCTCCAACGTGCAGTTCGGCATCAACGCCCAGGACGGCCGCATGGTCGTGATCGAGATGAACCCGCGCGTGTCGCGGTCCTCGGCGCTGGCATCGAAGGCCACTGGGTTTCCGATCGCCAAGGTCGCGGCCAAGCTGGCCGTGGGCTACACGCTGGATGAATTGCGCAACGAAATCACCGGCGGCAAGACGCCGTCGTCGTTCGAGCCGACCATCGATTACGTGGTCACCAAGATTCCACGCTTCGCCTTCGAGAAATTCCCGTCTGCCGATGCCCGCCTCACGACCCAGATGAAGTCGGTGGGCGAAGTGATGGCCATGGGCCGCACCTTCCAGGAATCGCTGCAGAAGGCACTGCGCGGCCTTGAAATCGGCAAGGTCGGGCTCGACCCCACCGGCCATGCCGGGCAGGGCGAAGACGGCCTGCTGAAGATCCGCCGCGACCTGAAGGAACCGGGTCCCGAACGTTTGTTCCAGGTAGCAGAGGCGTTCCGCGCGGGAATGAGCGTGGACGATGTATTCAACCTGAGCTTCATCGACCCCTGGTTCCTCGACCAGATTGAGGAGCTGGTGACGATTGAAAAGGACGTGCAGCACGAGGGCCTGGATGCGATCGATGGCAAGCGCCTGCGGCAGCTTAAACGCAAGGGCTTTTCCGATATCCGCCTCGCCCAGTTGACCGGCACCGACGAAGCAGCCGTGCGCGCGCTGCGCCGTGCCTTCAATGTGCGTCCTGTGTACAAGCGGGTGGATTCGTGCGCGGCTGAATTCGCCACCACCACCGCCTACCTGTATTCGACCTACGAGGACGAGTGCGAAGCAGCGCCGACCACCCGCAACAAGATCATGGTGCTGGGTGGCGGACCGAACCGCATCGGCCAGGGGATCGAATTCGATTATTGCTGCGTTCATGCGGCGCTTGCCCTGCGCGAAGATGGTTATGAAACCATCATGGTCAACTGCAACCCGGAAACCGTGTCGACCGACTTCGATACTTCCGATCGGTTGTACTTTGAGCCGCTGACATTGGAAGACGTGCTCGAGATCATCGACCTCGAAAAACCGGTCGGCGTGATTGTTCAGTACGGTGGGCAAACTCCGCTGAAACTGGCGCGTGCGTTGGAGGCAGCGGGGGCGCCGATCATCGGCACGTCTCCCGATTCAATCGATCTGGCCGAGGACAGGGAGCGATTCCAGAAGTTGGTGGAAAAGCTCAACCTGGTCCAGCCTCCCAATCGCACAGCGCGCACCGCCGAGCAGGCGCTGAATCACGCCGGTGCGATTGGCTACCCACTGGTCGTTCGCCCCAGCTATGTACTTGGCGGCCGGGCCATGGAAGTCGTCTATTCCGACGAGGACCTGTCGCGCTACATTCGCGAAGCCGTGCAGGTATCCAACGATTCGCCGGTGTTGCTGGATCGGTTCCTCGACAACGCGGTCGAGGTGGATGTGGACATCATTGCCGACATGGATGGCAATGTGTTGATCGGCGGCATCATGGAACATATCGAGGAAGCGGGCGTACATTCAGGCGATTCGTCCTGCTCGCTGCCTCCGTACACGCTGAGCGCTGAAATCCAGGATCGCCTGCGCATACAGATGGCAGCCATGGCGCGCGAGCTGAAAGTCATCGGCCTGATGAATGCACAATTCGCCATCCAGTTCGATGCCGAGGGTCGCGAAACAATCTTCGTGCTGGAGGTAAATCCGCGGGCGTCGCGCACCGTGCCGTTCGTTTCCAAGGCGATCGGTGTACCGCTGGCCAAGATTGCCGCCCGTTGCATGGTCGGACAGTCACTGGTGGCGCAGGGTGCGACCCGCGAAATCATCCCGAACTATTTCTCGGTGAAGGAAGCCGTCTTCCCGTTCGCCAAGTTCCAGGGCGTCGATCCGATCCTGGGGCCGGAGATGCGATCCACCGGTGAGGTGATGGGGGTTGGCCGAACGTTCGAAGATGCGTTCGGGCGCGCTGAAGAAGCAGCTAGCATCAAGGCTCCGCCCGTCGGCAAGGCCTTCGTTTCCGTTCGCGATGGTGACAAACCGCGTGTGTTGGATGTGGCCAGGTTGCTGATTGAGCGCGGGTTTACGTTGGTGGCTACCACCGGCACGGCACGTTACCTGGCCGGGCAGGGCATTGCCTGCGAACAGATCAACAAGGTCATCGAAGGCCGACCGCACATCGTCGACCTGATCAAGAACGGTGAAATCGTCTATATCGTCAACACCACCGAAGGCAAGGCTGCTATCGCCGACTCCTTCTCCATCCGTCGCGAAGCGCTGCAGCATCGGGTAACGTATTCCACTACCGTCCCCGGCGCCCGCGCCCTGATCCAGGCCATCGACAGCCGCAATCATCCCCGCGTCTGGTCGCTGCAGGAATTGCACAAGGAAATCCACGGATGATTGCACCGCTCACCACCAAAGGCGCGCAGAAGTTGCGCGACGAGCTCGAGCAACTGAAATCGGTGAAGCGGCCGGCCGTGATCAACGCAATCGCTGAGGCGCGGGCGCACGGAGATCTGAAGGAGAATGCGGAATACCACGCTGCCCGCGAGCAGCAGGGCTTTATTGAAGGCCGTATCCAGCAGCTCGAATACACGCTTTCGCATTCGCAACTGATCGACGTGGCGACCCTGAATGCGGGCACGCGCGTGGTGTTTGGCGCGACTGTGGAACTGGCTGAATGCGAATCCGGCGACGAAGTGACCTACCAGATCGTCGGCGACCTGGAATCGGACATCAAGCTGGGAATGATTTCGATCTCATCGCCGATTTCGCGGGCGCTGATCGGCAAGCACGAAGGTGACACCATCACCATCGAGGCTCCGGGCGGTCAGCGCGAGTACGACATCATTGCAGTTCGCTACGTCGGCTGATCCGGCGCCCGTCGCCGCGCAGGGCACGGCATGACGCCCCCGGCCCGTCTGGTCATCCTGTTGGCTGAGCGCAGGCGCTTCAACGGGCAGCCAATAGCCGGTGCCATTGCCACCGCGTTGGGTCGCGCAGATCCACTGCCACTGGGTCAACCGGGCGAACGCGCGCAATTGCTTCGCCACTTCGAGCT
>JBKJOY010000190.1:0-3876 GCA_046595415.1 Thermomonas sp. | reverse complement strand
CTTCAATCCCTGGTAGCGCTCGCCCCAGTCGTCCTCGTAGCTGAGGTTGTCGTGGTTGCCGGATTCGGAAATGCCGACCTTGAACAAGTCCGGGTAGGTGAACATCGCGGTCGAGGTCGCGTTGCCACCACCGGAATGGCCCCAGATGCCGACGCGGTCGAGGTCGATCCACGGATACATCGCGCCCAGTTGCTTCAGCCCGGTGACCTGGTCCGGCAAGGTGTTGTCGACCATGTCGCCGTACCAAACGTCCTGGAACGCCTTGCTGCGCAACGGCGTGCCCATGCCATCGATGGCGACCACGATAAAGCCGAGTTCGGCCAGGGCCTGGTTGTCACCATGCGCTGGCACGAAACTGCGCGAGCGCACCGATCCCACCTGCGGACCCGGGTAGATGTAATTGATGATCGGATATTTTTTCTTCGGATCGAAGTTCGACGGCTTGAACATCTGCCCGTAGAGATCGGTCTTGCCATCACGCGCCTTGACCGTGAAGGAGGTCGGCGCCACCCAACCGGCGGCCTTGAGCCGGGTCAGGTCGGTCCTGGCGAGTTCGGCCAGCTGCTTGCCATTGCCATCCCGCACCACCGCGACCGGCGCGGTATCTATGGTCGAATACACGTCGACGAAATCCGTGCCGTCGTCGGACGGAGTAATCACGTGGTTGGCGTCTTCCGGGGTGAGCAGGCTGACGTCGCCGCCATCCAGGCTGACCTTGTAGTAGTGGACGAAGTACGGGTCGCCCGCTTCGCGACCCACGCCGCGGAACCACACCATGCGCGAGGCGGGATCCAGGTGCCCGATCTGGGTGAGGTTCCAGTCGCCGCTGGTGAGCTGGCGCTTCTGCTTGCCGGTCGTGAGGTCGTGCAGGTACAGGTGGCCCCAGTTGGATTTCTGGCTGAACCAGAGGAATTCGTTGCTCTCGGGCAGGTAGCGCCAGTTCACCGAATCCAGCGCGGGTGCGCTCTGGTACTGGGTGGCCACGGTCTCTTCGAATACCTTGCGAACCACGCCGGTCCGCGCATTCGCCACCTGCAAGGTTGCAGACTTGTGGCCACGGTCAGTGCTGACGAAGGCCAGGGTTTTGCCGTCCTTGCCCCACTGCACGTCTTCCCAGCCGTTACCGCAGGCAATGTCATCAGCGCAGGTGGAGCGATGCTGGTCGGGCGGCATCTGCAGGCGGACCATGCGCGGCTTCGCAGCGGACAGGTCGATGATCACCCGCTCGATCATGGTGATGTCCTGGTCGCCCACGAACGGGTACTTCCATTGCTGCACCTTGGGCGCACCGACATTGGTGCCGACCAGGGTCATGGTGCTGGCCTTGCGCTGGTCCTGCTGGAACGTGGCGATCTTCTTGCCGTCCGGCGACCACACCACGATGGCGTTGTCGGTATGTTTCCAACCGGCGTTGTCGGTGGCGTAGCCGAAGTCGGGCTTGGCATCGAACGTCAGCTGGGTTTCCTTGCCGCTGACGATCTCGCGCAGCCACAGGTTGCCGTCGCGGATGAACGCCTCGCGCTTGCCATCGGGCGATGCGGCGCCGGGCTCGGAACCGGTTTCAGGCGTTGGCACCGGAGAGCACCCCGCGTCTGCACACAGGTAGGTACCGACTTGGGTCGCCATGCGCAGGCGCCCATCGGCGTCGCGGGTGATCTGCATTGACGGCAACTTCGCCGCATTGGCGGGTCGCTTGGCGTCGGGATTCGCCAGGTTGATCGCATCGGCCAGCGCCTTTGTATCGAACGCAGGCTTGGACACGCCGGTACGTGGGTCCAGCCGCAGGAACGTGGTTTTGCCACCCGCCGCCAGCGCATACACCAGGCTGCCATCGCTTAGCCAGCTGCCATTGCTGACGCTGTTGTCCACCAGCGGACCGGTGCGATCGCCCAGCATGCTGGCCGCGCGCTGGTAATCGGCAGTGGTGAGCTGCTGCGCCTGCGCGCTGCCCACGCCCATGCCGGTCACCAGCAGCGTCCCCAGCAGGAAGTGGACGTACTTGCCATTGTCGTGCCCCATTGGTGTCCTCGCTTGATCGGGTTTCGCGCCCCCGCGCGTGAGCCGCTGATCGTACCCCGGCGCGGGCGGGACGACCCGTGCCGAAGGTTTAGCCCGGGGATCGCGGCGGACCGCGTCGCTATACTCCAATGTCAGAGATGGAGTCCCGCGTGCCCCCAGCAACAACACCTGCCGCCATGCCGCCCTTGGCGATCCGCGCCTACACCGCGACCACCGCCACCGGCCATGGCCGTGCTTCACTGGCAGGCGCATTGCGCGATTCCCGCAGCGGCCTGCGGCGCAACGATTTTGGCGATGCCGGCCTGGACACCTGGATCGGTCGCGTGGATGGCGTCGAAGACAGCCCATTGCCGGCAACCCTGGCGGAATGGGAATGCCGCAACAATCGGCTGGCATGGCTGGCGCTGCAGCATGACGGCGTGTTGGATGCGGCCACGCGCATGCGCCCCAGATACGGCGCGGAGCGCGTGGCGATTGTCATTGGCACCTCCACCTCCAGCATCGGCGCCACCGAAGAAGCGTATGCAGGCCTGGTCGATGGCGCGTTCCCGGCCGCGCTGGCGCGCTCGCGCGTGCACACGCCGCACTCGCTGGGCGGCTTCATGCAGGCGGCGACCGGTCTGCTTGGTCCCTGCGTCACCGTGGCCACGGCTTGTTCGTCGAGCGCCAAGGTCTTCGCCCAGGCAGCGCGCCTGATTCAATGCGGGCTTGCCGATGCCGCCCTGGTCGGCGGCGTGGACACCCTGTGCGGCAGCGTGCTGTATGGCTTCAATTCGCTGGGCCTGGTCTCCACGGAGCCATGCCGTCCGTTCGATGTGGCACGTAACGGCTTGTCGCTGGGCGAAGCAGGCGGGTTCGCGGTGCTGGAACGCGGCGATGACGCCGAGCTGCTGTTGTGCGGCTATGGCGAATCCAGCGATGCCCACCACATGTCCGCGCCGCATCCCGAAGGCCTCGGCGCGCGCCTGGCCATGAGCGATGCGTTGGCACGCGCCAATATCGATGCGAGTGCCGTGGGCTACCTCAACCTGCATGGCACCGCGACCCCGGCGAATGATGCGGTGGAGGCCGCCGCCGTTGCCGCGCTGTTCCCCGACAGCCTGCATGCAAGCTCTACCAAGGGCTGGACCGGGCACACGCTGGGCGCGGCGGGCATCGTGGAGTCGGTGATCGCACTGATCGCGCTTGCCCAGGGCCAACTGCCCGGCACGATGAACAGCCGCGACCGCGATCCGGCTTGCGGGCCGCAAATCCGCCTGCAGGCCGACCAGCGCCAGATTCGCTATGCGATGAACAATTCGTTCGGGTTCGGCGGCAACAACTGCTCGCTGGTGTTCGGGGTGGGCGCATGAGCGTGCTCAGCGTCGACATCGCCGGGATTGGCTTCTGGACTCGCGGCTTGCCGTCTTGGGCGGCGGCCTGCAATTACCTGCGCGACGGCATCGTCGATGAGACTGCGCCCGCCAAACCGGCATCGCGCCTGCTGGCCGCAAATGAACGCAGGCGTGCGCCAGAAACCGTGGCCGTGGCCCTCGAAGTCGCACTGGCCGCGTGCGAAGCCGCAGGCGCGGATCCTGCGTTGCTGCCATCGGTCTTCGTCTCCATGCACGGCGACCTCGCGATCACCGATTACATGTGCGCGACGTTGACCGAGGATCCGCGCGCGATCTCGCCAACAAAGTTCCACAACTCCGTGCATAACGCCGCTGCCGGGTATTGGACCATTGGCACCGGCTGCAACCAGCCCACCACCGCGCTGAGCAGCGGCGATGGCACGTTCGCACTCGGGTTGCTGGAGGCCGTGTCGCAATTGCACAGCGGTGAGCCAGCCGTGCTACTGGCGGCCTATGACAGCCA
>JBKJOY010000097.1:0-5311 GCA_046595415.1 Thermomonas sp. | reverse complement strand
CAGCTTGGCCAACCCATCGATCATCCCGTACGGGTAACCGAGCACACGGCCGGCATCGCGCAACACCGCCTTCGCCGACATGGTGCCGTAGGTGATGATCTGGCTGACCCGGTCGCGGCCGTATTTGCGGGCGACGTAGTCGATGACTTCGTCGCGGCGATCCATGCAGAAATCGATGTCGAAGTCGGGCATCGACACACGTTCCGGATTCAGGAAGCGCTCGAACAGCAGGTCGTACGGCAGCGGGTCCAGGTCGGTGATCCCGAGTGCCCATGCCACCAATGAACCTGCGCCGGAACCGCGGCCAGGACCGACCGGAATGCCGTGCTGCTTGGCCCAGTTGATGAAGTCGGCCACGATCAGGAAGTAGCCGGGAAACCCCATCGACAGGATGACGCCCAATTCGGTGTCGAGCCGGGCGTCGTAATCTTCGCGACTGCGGCCTGGCGCGAGCGCCGCCGTTTCCAGCCGCTTGGCCAGTCCTTCGCGCGCCTGGCTGCGCAGCCAGGATTCGATGGTTTCATCGTCGGGTACCGGGAATGCCGGCAGGTAATACGTGCCCAAACGCAGTTCGAGATTGCAACGCTTCGCCAGTGCCACGCTGTTGTCGAGCGCATCGGGCACATCCGCGAACAGCGCCGCCATTTCGTCGCCGGATTTCAGGTATTGCCCAGCGGTGTAATCCCGCGGCCGGCGCGCGTCATCCAGCACGCGGCCGCTGGCGATACACACGCGTGCTTCGTGCGCTTCGAAACCCTCTGCATCGATGAAGCGTGCGTCATTGCTGGCCACCACCGGAATTCCGCGGCGTACGGCCATGTCCAGCGCGAATGCATTGAACGCGTCTTCGCCGGCGCGCCCGGTGCGGGTCAGTTCCAGATGCAGGCGTTCGCCAAACGCGGCCTGCAAGTCGGCCAGGGATTGTTCGGCCAGGTCATGCCGGCCGGAGGTGAACAGTTGGCCGGGCTCGGCGTGCAGGCCGGCGAGCGCGAACAAGCCCTTGTTGGACTTCAACCAGTGCGGACGCGCCACCACGCCGTCGTGGCGCTGGCCTTCCATCCAGGCGCGGGTCAGCAATTGCGACAGACTCAGGTAGCCGTCGTGGTCGCGGCACAGCAGGGTGATGCGCGATGCCGCGGCGGTGCCGTCGGCGACCAGCACGTCTGCACCGGCGATCGGTTTGATGCCTTTCTTTTCGGCCGCCTTGTAGAACTTCACCAGCGCGAACAGGTTGTTCTGGTCGGTGATAGCGACAGCGGGCAGATCGCGGGCCACGCAGGCGTCGACGAGTTCCGGAATGCGGATCGTCGAATCAAGCAGCGAGTACTCGCTGTGCAGGTGCAGGTGGGCGAAACGGGCGGGCATGGTGGTACCGCAAGGTCAGCCCGCAGGGTAGGCCGCGACCGCCAGCCCGGCAAGGCTTGACAGGCTGGCGAAGCAGGCCCTTGATCACACGGAACGGCTGTGATGCAGTCCCTTGGCGGGTCACCCGATCCTGAACGCTTGATCCGGTTGTCCGCTGCGGACGTAATGGCTGGCGTTGACCCGGCCATGGTGCTGGAACAGCGCAAGTTCGGCGAGGCGATCCGTGATCCATGCCTCTCGCCGCTGGGCGCCATCGCCGGTTGGCTGGGCACTTTCGCGGTAGCTGCAAAAGTCCTCGTAGTCCTCTGCTTCTGTGGCCACCGCCGGCCATGCCAGTTCGAGCAGGATCACGTCATCCAGCAGGCCGATCAGGGGAATGTTGTCCGGGATCAGGTCTGCATCGTGATCGAGATAGTCCAGCAGTTTGCGGACCCGCGTGCAGGCCTCTTCGCGCTGGTCCCAGTCGGTGTCTTCGAGCATCCCGCGAACCTGTTCGACACGGGTCAGGCGCTGGTCGAGGACTGCGCGTGCATCCACATCTGACAGTTGCTGCAACCAGCGGCCAAGGGTGGCGATGCGATCGCTATCGACATGACGCGCTTCGGGATGGATTTCGTGCAGCAACTGGTCGAAGCGGGCCACCGCCGCCGCATCAAGTTGGAACTCCGCAATGGAATAACGGGTGGTCGTGGGTGGACGATCATCCCAAGGCAGGGGAGCTTGGGAGAGGGCAGCGGCGCGCATGAACATGGGGCACCTCGCGTGGTCGACCAAGGTCAGCTACGTGCGCGGGTCGACCGGGATCCGCACGCGGCCGCATCGTATCGATGCCGATACAGCATCCATCGATTCGCCCATGGCTTCATGTGCCGGAAGCGACGTGCCTCAAGTCATGATTTCGATGATGTTCATCGGCGCGCTGAACCGGCGCGAAACTGCGCCGGTGTTGTGGGCAAGGGCCATGCAACGAAAGTGCGTAGACGTGCATCGCGCTGGGATAACCCTTGTGGCGGTCGAAGCCGTACTCGGGATACAGGACATGCAGCTCGCGCATGCGCCGATCGCGAGCAACCTTGGCGAGTATCGAGGCAGCCATGATGGCGGGTTCCAGTCCATCACCACCCACGATCGCGGTGGCCGGGCAAGCAAGTCCCTGGGGGATTCGATTGCCGTCGATCAACGCGTGACCAGCGCAAGGTGAGAGTCCTGCAAGTGCGCGACGCATGCCGGTCATGGTCGCCTGCAGGATGTTCAATGCATCGATTTCGTCGGCTTCGACGAACTCGATCCGCCATGCCAACGCGCGTTCGATGATCAGCGGATACAAGGCCTCGCGACGGCGTTCGCTCAGCCGCTTGGAGTCGTCAAGGCCGTCAATTGGTCGCAGTGGATCCAGGATCACCGCGGCCACGCTGACCGGCCCGGCCAGTGGACCACGTCCGGCCTCATCGACACCCGCGACATGGCCGTTCATGCCGATTGCGCGATCAGTTCCGCAATCGCATCCGCGGCGCGCGCTGATGCATCGCGTCGCAGTGATTCATGGATGGCCAGGAAGCGCGGCTGCAACGCCGCCACGGCGTCTGCATCTTGGAGCCAGTGCCGCAATGCCAGATGCAGGTTGTCCGCGGTGCAGGCGTCCTGCAGCAGTTCCGGAATCAATGCTTGTCCGGCGAGCACGTTCGGCAAGCTCACGAATTCGCTCTTGAGCAAGCCAAACAATTTCACGATGCGGTAGGTCAGTGGCGCGATACGGTGGCCGACCACCATCGGGCGCTTGCACAGCATCGCTTCCAGCGCGGCGGTGCCGGATGCCAGCAAGACCACGTCACTGGCGATCATGGCGCGCTGTGCATCGCCATCCAGGAGACGCAGCGACAGGTTTGGGGATGTGTGGGCGGTGATGCGTTCGATGGCCGCGCGGCACTGCGCATCCGCCGCGGGAACCAGCACGCGCAAGCCGGGGATATCGTTGGCAAGACGCGTCGCGGCGTCGATGAACACGGGCAGCATGCGTTCGATTTCGCCCAGCCGGCTACCGGGCAGCAAGGCAAGGATTGGTGCATTTTCGGGCTCACCCAGTTCAATACGCGCAGCCTGCCGATCAGGCTGCAACGTGATTGCATCCGCCATCGGGTGGCCGATGAAACGCGCATCGACGCCATGGCGCGCGTAGATCGGTGGTTCCATCGGAAACAGGCACAACACGCGATCCGCACTGTCACCGATCTTGGCCGCACGCGATTCGCGCCACGCCCACACCGACGGACTCACGTCATGCACGGTGCGCACGCCCCGTTGCTTCAGCCAGCGTTCGACGCCGAGGTTGAAGTCGGGCGCATCGATGCCGATGAACACCTCCGGCTGGAAGGCAAGCACACGCTGGCGGAACGTCCGCCGCAAGCGCAACAGGCGGGGCAGGTGGGCCAGCACTTCTGCCAGTCCCATCACTGCCAGTTCGCTGGCATCGAACCACGTCTCCATGCCGGCCGCACGCATGCCATCGCCGCCGATCCCGGCAAAGACTGCGTCGGGAAAACGCTTGCGCAATTCGAAGATCAGGCCGGCGCCAAGCTGGTCACCGGAGGTTTCGCCGGCGCACACGGCGATGCGGATGGTCACCGCAACAGCGGCCGCTCGCCGCGTTCGATGAATTCCAGCATGGCGCGCACGTCGTCGCTGCCGTTGGCGATTTCGCCCAGCTCGAGTTTGGCCTCATCGAGCTTGGCGCCGGACATGTACAGCGCACGGTAGGCACGCTTGATCGCAGCAATGCGTTCGGCATCGAAGCCGCGCCGCTTCAGCCCTTCGCTGTTGATGCCACGTGGCTTGCTGTAGGTATCCTGCGCGACCATCAGGAACGGTGGCACGTCGCCGTTGACGAATGCACCCATGCCGATGAAGGCGTGCGCGCCGATCCGGCAGAATTGATGCACGCCGGTGAATCCGCTCAGGATCACGTGGTCACCCACGGTGACATGGCCAGCCAAGGTGGCGTTGTTCGAGAACACGCAGTCGCTACCGACGTCACAGTCGTGCGCGATATGCGTGTAGGCAAGGATCCAGTTGCGGTCACCGATCCGCGTCACGCCGCCGCCTTCGCCAGTGCCGCGGTTGATGGTGACGAACTCGCGGATCGCGTTGCCATCGCCGATTTCAAGCTTGACGCGCTCGCCTGCGTACTTCTTGTCCTGCGGATCACCGCCGATCGCGGACTGGCCGTGGAATACGTTGTCGCGGCCGATTCTGGTCGGGCCGTGGATCACGCAATGCGGACCGATGCGGGTGCCGTCGCCGATCTTGACCTCGTTGCCGATCACGGCAAAGGCACCGACCTGCACGCCATCGCCCAGCGATGCGCCCGGTTCGATGACTGCGGTTGCATGGATCAACGGAGAGGACATCGCTTCGGCAACGTCGCTCAGCGCGCCGCGGCGCAGAGGATTTCGGCGCAGGCGACCTGCTCGCCATCGACGCGGGCAATCCCGATGTACTGCGCCATGTTGCGGATCTGCCGCTTGAGCACGACTTCAAGCTCAAGCTTGTCGCCGGGCACCACCATCCGGCTGAACCTGGCGTTGTCCACCTTGACCAGGTAGAACGCCTGCTCAGGGTCGTCGTTTGAATCCTTGGATAGTTGAGTCAGCAGGCCGCCGGCCTGCGCCATCGCTTCCACAACCAGCACCCCGGGCATCACCGCGCGGCCCGGGAAATGGCCCTGGAAGAACGGCTCGTTGGCGGTGACGTGCTTGTAGGCCAGCACCCGCTTGTTGGGTTCCAGCTCGACCACACGATCCACCAGCAGGAACGGATAGCGATGCGGTAGCAAGCGCTGGATGTCGCTGATGCAGACGGGAAGGGTGACGGGCATGTTGTCTATTCCTTGTCGCCGGCATTCAGGCGCCGGGCGAGGCTGTCGAGTTGCTTGAAGCGCGCAGCACTCTTG
>JBKJOY010000187.1:0-3432 GCA_046595415.1 Thermomonas sp. | reverse complement strand
TGCCAGCCGTAGCCGCGCACGCTGCGGTCGCCGCCCGCGTAGTAGCGCAGGCTCGGCGGCAGTTCCAGCAAGTTGTTGCCGAAGGTGTGGCCAAGTTCGCCGCGCACGATCACGCGGCTGTCCGCGTCCAGTCCATGGAACCACTGGGCCGTCGCATGCACTTGCGCAAAACTCGCATTTCCATTCGAACCGCCCTTGCCGCCGCGCAACGTCAGTGTGCCGCCAGCCCCGCGTCGCGGTGCCAGCCGGTTGTCGACGTCGATGTACTCGGCCAGCAGCGAAGGGAAAACGAAGCTGGCATATCGAAAATCGATCGGTGCGATCGCGCCGCCGCCATCATCGGCGACGTTGTAGGCCCAGCGCTCGCGCAGCACGTGCATCGATGCAACCAGGTTGAGGTAGTCGTTGAACTGGCCGCTGCGGCTGGCCACGAATTCCAGGCGGCGGCTGTTGATGTAGGGGTCCACTTCCTCGACGGCCTGCAGGCTGCCGGTGTACCAGCCGTCCAGCCATGCAAAGGCGTGTACGCGGTATTGCAGGGTCAGCGCCTTGCGGTCGCGTGCGTAGTCCAGCTGTGCCAGTGCCTTGTGTCCACGCGTGTTGAGATAACGGCGCTCAACACCCAGGTTGATGCCGGGCCCGCTGACGGTGCCGTAGCTCAGGCCTGTGGTGTAGATGCTGCGCGGCGCGGGAGTCAGGTTGACCTGCACCGGCACGATCTTGTCGTCGCCGGCTCGTTCCGGTTGCGGCAACACTTCGATCAGCCCGAAATAATCCAGTGCAACGAGTGAGCGCCGCAGCCGATCGAGCTCGGCTTCGTCATAGGGTTGGTGTTCGTCCCAATGGACCAGCTTGTGCAAGAGTCTGTCGCGGATGATGGCGTTCGGCGTTTGGGTAAAGGTCGCATCGCCCAGCTTGAAACGCTTGCCGCTGGACCAGCGCAGGTCCACGTCCGCTGCCAGATCCGCGCGGGTCACTTGCACCCGGTGCGCAGCGAAGTCCGCATCGAAATAGCCGTGATCGGCCAACGCGCGACCGACCTTGCCCTTACTGGTTTCATACAGCGTGTGGTCCAGCACATCGCCCTTGCGCGGCTCAAACGCGGATAGCGCGGATTGCACCGTTGCGTCGGTATCGGCTTCGCCATCGATGCCAAGGGTGAAGCCGCGGATGCGCACCGGCGCGCCCGGATCGACCTGGATGCTGACGGTCAACGTGCGTTCGCCACGGGCCTGGCGACGTTGCTTCGCGGTGGTGTCCGGGGTGATCGAGTCACCCACGTCACTGTTGGCATCGGGCGCGCCATCGTCAGGATTGGTATCGCGCCTTTCCGCGCTTTCGGCCTCACTGCGGTCGCTACGCTGGATGGTGATCGTGGGCGAGTAGTAGCCGAAGGGTTCCAGCGCCTCACGCGTCTCTGCTTCAGCCTCGCGCAGCAGGTAATTGAGGCGGCGGGCGCTGATGTCCTTGCCGACTTCGTCGTTCAACGCGAGCTTGAGACGCACGTTGTCTGCCAACACCTCGTTGTCGGCGCCGGTGACCTTGACCTCGACCTTGCTGACGGTAATGGCCAGTGCGGGCATCGCCACCATGAGGCAGCAACTGGCAATGCTCAGGCGAACAAATGTCAGGCGTAAGAAGGCTGGTGGCATCACGGCAGGATACCGACCCGATGTTGCTGTCGGGTCAACGGCGGATGAAACGTGAGCGCTGGCTGCGCGATGGCGCAGAGCGGCAGGTGTTCGCGACACGGCTCAACATGCTGCTTCGCGAACCACCCGCCTCGCCCGCGTCACCTATCAGGTCGACAGGTGCTCGATCGCGGCCACGCTGCCGAGACGATCCGCCAGGCGGCGCAACAACGCCAACCGGTTATGGCGGAGTTTCTCGTCGTCGACATTGACCATGACCTGATCGAAGAACGCATCGACCTGTGGCCGCAGCCGTGCAAGATGGGCCAACGTATCGACGTAATCGCCATGCGCCAATGCATGGCCGGTTTCGGCATAGACCGCTTCCACGGCCTCGGCCAACGCGCGCTCGGCAGGCTCGGTGAGCAGGTCGTGGTCGATGGTCTCGGCGACAGTCACATCGGATTTCTTGAGGATATTGCCGATGCGCTTGTTGGCGGCGGCCAGTGCCGCGGCTTCCGGCAATTGCGCAAACGTGCCGATGGCATCGATGCGGCGATCGAAGTCGTACAGCGATGCAGGTTTCAGTTCGGCGACCGCATTGAAGTGCGAGGTCGGTACGCCCTTGTCGGCGTAGTAGCCCCGCAGGCGGTCGAGGATGAAGTCGTATATTTCGCTCTCATCCGCCTGCACATTCTTAGCTGCAAGCGACGTATTTGCAGTGGTGAGCAATGCCTTGAGATTGAGATCAAATCCACTCTCGATAATCGTCCTCGCCAACCCCAACGCATTGCGCCGCAACGCAAACGGATCCTTGTTGCCGGTTGGTTTCAGGCCCGCAGCAAACCCGCCCGCCAACGTATCCAAGCGCTCGGCAATCGCCAGCACCTTCCCTACACGCGACAGCGCGATGTCATCGCCGGCGAAACGCGGCTGGTAGGCCTCGTCGATGGCAAGCGCGACCTCCGACGCCTCACCTGCTGCAGTCGCGTAATGGCGACCGGCGATGCCCTGCAGTTCCGGGAATTCATTGACCATGCGTGATTGCAGGTCGTTCTTCGCAAGCTCCGCTGCTCGTCGTGCCACTAGCGGGTCCACGCCGACGTCTTTCGCGATGCTTTCGGCGAGCGCTGCAACGCGCTGCACCTTGTCGGCCACGCTGCCCAGCTTGGCTTGATAAGTGACGGTTTTCAGGCCATCCCCCATCGCGGAAAGACCTTGCTTCAGGTCTTCGTCGAAGAAGAACCGTGCATCGGCGAAACGCGGCCGGATGACGCGCTCATACCCCTTGCGGATTTCGCTCGGATCTTTCGACTCGATGTTGGCGATGCCGATGAAGTGCTCGCTGAGCTTGCCGCTGCCATCCAGCACCGGGAAGAATTTCTGGTTGGTCTCCATGGTGGTGACCAGCGCTTCCTGTGGCACCGCCAGGAAGTCGTGCTCGAACGCGCAGGTCACCGCGACCGGCCATTCGTTGAGGCAGTTCACCTGCTCCAGGTTGTCGGCATCGATGCGTGCGGTGCCCTGCACGGCATGTGCGGCAGCCTCGACTTCGGCAACGATGCGCGCCCGGCGCTCGTCCGGATCCACCAGCACATGTGCACCGCGCAGCGCATCCACGTAGTCAAGGGCGGTTTGCACCCACACTGGTTTGTCGTGATGGAAGCGGTGCCCCCGGCTGTTGCGGCCGGCATCGATGCCGAGTGCGTTGAGTGCGACCACGCCATCACCCAGCAACGCCAGCAACCCATGCAACGGACGCGCGTATTCGTTATCGTGATCGCCGCAGCGCATCGGCTCG
>JBKJOY010000173.1:0-9859 GCA_046595415.1 Thermomonas sp. | reverse complement strand
GCCCGGTCCCTCTTCCGCTCCCAGGACACTCCGAACGATGAAGATCCTCGTCGGCTACAAGCGCGTGGTGGACTACAACGTCCGCATCCAGGTCAAGCCGGACGGTTCCGGCGTGGTCACCGAAGGCGTCAAGCTGTCACCGAACCCGTTCGACGACATCGCGCTGGAAGAAGCCCTGCGCCTGCGCGACAAGGGCATCGCGACGGAAGTGATTGTCGCCACCATCGCCCCGGCGGATGCCCAGGCGCACCTGCGCAACGGCCTGGCGATGGGCGCGAACCGCGCGATCCACGTGGTCGTTGATGGCCCGATCCAGTCGCTGACCGCCGCCCGCACCTTGCTCAAGCTGATCGAGAAAGAGCAGCCCGACCTGGTGATCCTGGGCAAGCAGGCGATCGACGACGACGCCAGCCAGACCGGGCAGATGCTGGCCACGTTGTGGGGCCGGCCGCAGGCCACGTTCGCGTCCAAACTCGACATCGCCGATGGCAAAGCCACCGTGGTGCGAGAGGTCGATGCCGGCCTGGAAACACTTGTAGTCGAATTGCCGGCGGTGGTCACCACCGATCTGCGCCTCAACGAACCGCGCTTCATCAAGCTGCCGGACATCATGAAGGCCAAGAGCAAGCCGATGGAAACGATCGCCTTCGCCGATCTCGGCGTGGATGCCGGCGACACATTGAAGACCACCCATTACGCGGCCCCGCCCAAGCGCAGCCGTGGCGTGATGGTCAAGGATGCGGCCGAACTGGTCGCAGCACTGAAGCAGAAGGGGTTGCTCTGATGGCCAAGGTCCTGATCGTCGCTGAACACATGGACGGCAAGCTCAATGCCGCGACCGCAAAGTGCGTCTCCGCGGCGCAGGCATTGAACGCAGACAGCATCGACATCGTGGTGCTGGCCGCGGATCCAGCTGCCGTCGCCGTACAAGCCGCGCAGATCGCTGGCGTTGCCAGGGTGCTGACGGTGGCCAATGCTGCCAACGCGCATGCCCTGGCGCAGGTGCTTGCGCCGCAGGTTGCGCAGGTTGCCGCCGGCTACTCGCATGTGTTCGGACCCAGCACCACCTTCGGCAAGGACCTGATGCCCTGCGTCGCCGCCTTGCTGGGCGTGGCGCAGGTTTCTGACGTCATGACGGTCGAGGGCAGCCATACCTTCAAGCGCCCGATCTACGCGGGCAACGCGATCATCACCGTCGAGGCGCCCGCTGATCACACCGTGGTCGCCACCGTGCGCTCTGCGTCATGGCCGGAAGCGGCTGGTGGTGGCAGCGCCGCGATTGAAGCCGTCAGCGTGGACGCCGTGTTGCCGACGCATACGCGTTTTGTTGGCTTGGCGGCCGGTTCCTCCGACCGTCCCGACCTGCAGAGCGCCAAGCGCGTGGTATCTGGCGGACGCGGGGTTGGCTCGCAGGAAAACTTCAAGATCATCTACGACTTCGCCGACAAGCTCGGCGCAGCAGTCGGCGCCTCGCGCGCCGCGGTGGATGCCGGCTACGTGCCAAACGAACTGCAGGTCGGCCAGACCGGCAAGATCATCTCCCCGGAACTCTACGTCGCCGTCGGAATCAGCGGCGCGATCCAGCACCTGACCGGGATCAAGGACGCCGGCACCATTGTTGCGATCAACAAGGACGGCGATGCGCCGATCTTCGAAATTGCCGACATCGGGCTGGTGGGGGATTTGTTCACTGTATTGCCCGAGTTGCAGGCGGCGCTGGGCTGACAGGAATTGACCTCCATGAAGCTTATGTTTCTTGCATGCCTGCTTCCTGCTGCGCTGGTGACGGGTTGCCAACAGTCGGCTGCGCCACCAGCGACGCCCGATAACGCGACGACAGTGGTTCCCGCGGCTGCGCAAATCGCCACGATCAAACCTCAATCAAGTTCGGGGCTTCGTACTGAACCGGCAAGTCTCCATGATTGCGAGGCCAAAGTGGTTAACGTGATTTGGGATCTCTCCAAGGCGCGCCCGGATGCGCCAACCGTCGAGGTGTGGGTTGGTGAACCTGCGTCAGCGAAAATGTTTGCTGCCGGCGGTAATCACGGACAAGCCATGACGGGTCGTTGGGCGACGCCCGGCACGACATTCTCGCTGCGTCTCCCAGGCACGACCGAGACACTTGCGCAGGCGACCGTCGGCGGGCCCGCGTGTCCGGCAGGCAGCTGAAGCAAACGCCATGAGCCGATCCATCGCAATCATTGGCGCGGGCGGCTTTGCGCGGGAAGTGTTGTGGCTGCTGGAGGATCTCGACCTCTCCAGTCGGGTGGTCGGTTTTTTTGAAACCGATGTGCATTGGCATGCGCGAGAGGTGGCCGGCTTACCGGTACGGCCTGCCTCGCAGCTCGATATTGGCTGGGACGCGGTCATCGCCGTGGGTGACCCACTGGGACGCGCAGGCATACTGGCGACACTTCCAACCGGGATGCATTTTCCCAGCTTCATTCATCCAAGCGTGCGCCGTGGTCCGCGTATCGAGTTTGCTGAAGGCGCTGTCGTCTGTGCCGGCAGCATCCTGACCTGCGACATCAACATCGGCAGGCACGTCCACTTGAACCTCGGCACCACTGTCGGTCACGACTGCATTCTCGAGGATTTCGTCACGACCGCGCCTTCGGTCAACATCAGTGGTCGCTGCACGCTGGGTCGGCATACCTACATCGGCACCAATGCCTGCCTCCGCGAAGGACTGCAGGTGGCCGCGGACACGGTGATCGGAATGGGCGCCGTGTTGGTAAGCCAACCCGATGGGCCCGGTGTCTTCGTCGGCAATCCTGCACGCAGGCGCCAGTGATCCGCGTGAGCTGGATGCGGTTCCAGACCGCCGAACGGCGCCAGCAATTGCGATTCCTGTTGGCGGGGGCGTGGAACACGTTCTTCGGCTATGTGGCATTTCTGCTGGCGTATCACTTGCTGGGCGACTCCCATGCGAGCATCCCGGCGTTGGTCCTGGGCTATGTGTTCGCGCTGCCGCAGTCGTATGCAGTGCAGCGTTTCATGGTGTTTCGATCAGGCGACGCCTGGCGCGCGCAGTTCACCCGCTTCGCATTGGCCACAACGGTCATATTCGTCGCCAACCTCGCCTTGCTGCCGTTGGCGATAACATGGTTCGATACAGACCCTCGGGTTGCCCAAGCCGTTTTCATCGTGCTCTCCACGATCGTTTCCTATTCGGCCCATAAGCATTTTTCGTTCAAGCACGCATGATGACGACGATGATCCCACTCCTTATTCCTGAAATGCCCGACGCCGAGCGCCTGCTTCCTTTCCTGCGCAGGATTGACGCGAACGCGCATTACACAAATTTCGGACCGCTGGTCAGGGAATTCGAAGCCGCGTTGCTGGATGCCATGGCGCCGGACGCCACGTCGAAAGCCGACCTGTGCGTGACCAGCATGGGCAACGCCACGGTTGCGTTGGAGTTGGCGTTGCAAACGCTTGACCTGCCGCGTGACGCGCAGGTCCTGCTGCCGGGCATCACCTTCGCGGCCAGCGCGACTGCAATCGTGCGTTCGCGCCTCGTCCCGTTCATTGCAGAGGTGGATGCGGACGCGTGGGTGCTGACGCCTGCTATCGCCATGCGCGCGCTGCAGGAGACCAAGATTGAAGCCGTCATGCCGGTGTCGACATTCGGTCATGCGCATGACGCGGCAGAGTGGGACCATTTCACACGCGAGACCGGAATTCCCGTCCTGATAGACGCCGCGGGTGCCTTTGGTAACCAGCAACCCGGACGCACGACGGATGTGGTGTACAGCTTCCACGCCACGAAGTCGTTCGGAGCGGCTGAAGGCGGGGCGGTCATGTCCAGCGACCGCGCGAGGATCAATCGGATTCGTACGCTATCGAACTTCGGCATCGACACGAGCATCGGCCAGATCACCGAGTTTGGCACCAACGGCAAGATGAGCGAATACCATGCGGCCCTGGCGTTGGCGACGTTCGAGCAGTGGCCACGTATCCAACGCGAGCGCGTCGCATTGCACAAGGCATTCGTCGGCGAACTCCAGCAGGCATGCCCGCGGGTCGCCTTCCAGCAAAAGGATCCGGAAGGCGTCTACCCGCTCTTGTCGGTCCTGCTGCCGCAACATGTGCATGCTGAACCTGTTGCAAGGCACATGGCATCGACAGGTGTGCAGACGCGTCGGTGGTATAGCCCCAGCCTTCATCTGCACCCGGCGCTGCGTGATGCACCGCGCATGCAAGACATGGAAAACGCGACGGACCTGGGCAACCGAATTCTCGGCATCCCATTTCATCTACAGCTCGGACAGACCCAGCGGTCCGAGGTGATCGCCGCACTCAACAGTGCACTGGACGCGCAAGGCGACTCGCCATGAGCCTTATCTCGTACGTCATTCCGGTTTACAACAACGCGGGATCGCTGGTTCCCACCTGGGAAGCGATCAGGGCCTTGTTCGATGGCCCGCTTGCGGCACACAAGTGCGAAGTGATCTTCATCAACGATGGCTCCAAGGATGCGTCGCTGGAGGAGATACGCGGCCTTGCAGCGGCGGATAGCCGTGTGCTGGCCCTGTCGTTCACGCGTAATTTCGGACAACTGTCGGCAATGCTGGCGGGTTATCGGCAGGCACGCGGTGACGCCATCATCAACATGTCCGCTGATCTGCAGGATCCCGTTGAACTGACCGCGGAGATGGTGTCGAAGTGGCACGCCGGCTGTGAAGTCGTGGTGGGCTATCGCCAGGAACGCGAAGACTCGCTGCCGGCGCGCCTGTTTTCCAAGTTGGCGTATGCGGCGGTGCGGGCGGGCAACCGGAATGTGCCCGCCGGCGGGTTCGATTTCGTATTGATGAGCCGCAGTGCACTGGACGTCTTCCTGAGCCTCAAGGGACGCAACAGGTTTTTCCAAGGCGATGTGTTGTGGGCCGGTTTCCCAACCGCGTTCCTGCCGTATGTCCGGCGGCGGCGCGCCGTGGGTAAATCCCAGTACACCTTCAGCAAAAAACTGAAACTGTTTTTCGATTTCGCTCTGGATTCCTCATACCTGCCGATCCGCGCGATGTCATTTTGCGGAGCGCTGCTCGCTTTCCTTGGGGTGCTCTATGCGGCGCTCATCATTGGTTCGTGGGCTTTTAACCGCACGCCATTCACCGGTTGGGCACCGATCATGGTCGTGCTCCTGATGACGACCGGGGCATTGATGTTGATGCTGGGAATCATCGGCGAATATGTCTGGCGCATCCTTGATGAGATCAAGGACAAACCTATGTATGTAATCGACACAGCAGCAACCAAGACTCCGTCAGCAGACACCCAGGAATCCAGTGAGCAAGCCCGCTGACAGCGGGCTGCTTTGCATGTGCGGAATATCGTCCTACGCATCTGCTTGAACGAGACCGACACGTGAGCCTTGCGTCATTTGGGGCAGTTGGGTCCGCCGACAACGAGCTCGTCCAGCACAGCGCCATCGGGCACGCCCTTCAAGGTGAATTTCGAACCTGGCTGGGTCCAAGCCCCGGTCAAGCTGCTGCCGGTACTGCCTCCGGACGCGAACAACGAATCGCCTGCAAAGACCTGCACATCATTCACCTGCGGGCCCAATGAAGAAATGTCCCAGGAGACGGTGACCGCCTGTGGCTGGCAGCCCGCAAGCATCGCTGGATTAGCGGTGAGCAGCCCATGCAGGCTTGCACCGGTTGAAGCCGCGGGTACGGCCGGCGTCATCGGCGCCGCAACCGGCGCAGAATCCGGAAGGGCCCGTGCCGAGTCGTTGTTTCCGCAGCCGGCCAGGCTCATCACCAGCAATGTCAAACCCATCAATCGTTTTTGCATTTCATATCTCCAGAAAAATTCGGTGCTTTCAGTCATCCATCGCAACGTGCAAGGATGTTAATTGATGCATGTCTATCGGGATTCAGGGCTTCATCACGCTGACCGATTGAATCAGCACAGCGGTCGGGGCGCCGTCATGAAGGGTGGCGTAGATGTAGCCATAGACGGCGTTGGCAGGCGGTGAGGTCAGTGCTGCGAAATTGGCTGGAGCCGACGTGGTGTCCACGACTTCGATCTGCGCCGACAGGAAACGGTCCTCGGCATCGTGCCAATTGATCTGCAACCGAAACGTCGATGCCTGGTCCCGTTCGCTGCGGGCGCGATACACCAACATGCCATCACGCAAGGTGGCAGCGTCCACTTTCAGGAAATTGTCGCCCATCCCGGTGACCAGCAAGCCTTGGTCCGTCACCTTCGCGGTGGGCCCGAGCACCCAGCCTGCCCACCTGTTGCCATCACCTAGCTTTGTGCCGCCTGACGTTTGCTGTGGATGCAGTGCAAGTTGCGCAATCTCAGCGCCTACAAGCTTGAATCTAGGGCTTTGGAGCAGGTCAACAGCGGTACTGCTGAGGCCGAAACCGATGCGATTGCCTGCCAGCTCGGCTGCCCTCGCCTTTGGCAAAAGGCAATTCGTTCCCGCCAGGTTCAAGCGGCAGAACTCGCTGCCGTCCTTGCCCAACACCCAAGAGGTATCTGGCTCCGCAGCAAGTAGCATGGCACCGGTTTCACCGGGCGGATCCAGGGTATTGAGTGTGCTTGCGAGCGCATCTGCGGTCTTCGAGGCGCGAATCTGAGCAATGGTCTGCAGACCGCCCCATACACCGTAAAACAGCTGCGACGCGACCACGAACAGCAGCACCGTTGCCAACCCCGACCGGCGATAGACGGCCAGGATCGCCATCAACACCATGGCGAGTACCGGCACCATCCAGCGCGCTTCCTGTCGGTCGGCACCCGGCAGGCTTGCCACCAACATCATTGCAAAAGCCGAGAACAGCAGTAGCGCCGCTGGCCATCGGTTGCGCGTGTCCACGCCAGCGGCGCGTTTGAACAGCCACGGCCAGGCGTACGCAGTCACGCCCAAAATGGCTGAAACCGTGAAAAGCGCCGCATGCCACGGATGCAATTGGTTCAACTGCCCCGCCAGCCAACTGGGTCCAAAGTTGCTACCAAGCAGGACGTTGCTTGCGTAAGTCGCCGCTACCCGGAACGTCTCCAGCCCTACACTGACTTCTTGGTTCGCTGTGCCCGTCAGCACCGAGGTTTTCGACAGCGTGCTCACCATACCGACATACAGCGCGATAGGCAGCAATGCGATCCCACTGGCAAGGGCTAGCGCCCGCACCGCGCCGCGGACACCACGTTCCACCAAGGCGCGCACCAACAGCATCGCCCCGATCACCGCGAAGGCCGCGATGTAGCGCTCGTGCACGGTCACCACCAATAGCCAAAGCGCCAGGCCACCCGTCGTACTGCGCGTAAAGCGGCAGGCGTCGGGTTGCGTGAGCGGTTTCACCATCAATACCAAGCCGCCAAGGAACAACGCCAGGCTGAGCGCCTCAACCAGTCCGGAGACGTAATCGAAGTAAAGCATCACGTTGAAGCGCGAGAGCAACAGCAACGCCGCTCCGGTCAGCGCCGCGTGATGTCCCGCGCCCAGAGCGCGACGGACGAAATGATAGAAAAAGGCAGCGCACGCACCAAGGGATCCAGCCACCAGCACCATCGGTATCCAGCGCGGGAGCCCGAGGGCAACGATCCCCGCCCAGACCAGATTCATCAGCAACCGAGGCTTGTAGGCATTCAGCGCTTCGAACGTGGGCAGGAAATCGTTGCCGGGCACCGCGTTGAAACTGAAAAGCTCATCGCCGAAATAGTAGGGATGGTAGAAATAGATGCCCAATAGCAGCGCCACCGCCACCAGCAGTGCGGTGACCGGAATACGAACCACGGCCCCCACCGTTGTAACGGTGGGGTTAACAGCGGGATCTTGGTAGGCGCACGGATTTTCTTGCATTGGACTCATCAGGATTTTCTCGCCAACAGGAGCCAGTGCCCGTACATGATCCCCGCCTCTGGAGCCCATGCCATGGCCATCCGGCTGTGGCTGAAACCCGCTTCCGTTGCCATTTCAAGCACATCCCAGCCGAAGTGCCGGAAACACAACACGCCACCGCTGATCGGATCGCCATGATATTCGGCGGGCAGATGATGGACCAGCTCACCGTCAACGATGGACGCCCGTATCAATGACGTTTCGAGGTCATTGAACGGGAATGTCGCGATCAGCAGACCGTCGACGCGGAGAACGCGCGCAAACTCCCGGAACGCTGGCGCAGGATCTGGCAGATGTTCCAGCACATCGCCCGAGACGACGACATCCATTGATGCGTCCGGCAAGCTCAACGCCGTCACGTCCTGGTATTCGATGTCGCCGTGCCCGCCAATTTGCTTCAACACCGCGGCGAGTTCGGCACGCCTCGCCGTGTTTGGTTCGAACTCGCTGCCGCGCAGATTCGCGTAACGCGACTGCATCCACGCGAAAAGCGGGGTGCACTGCTCGGTGATGTAGATAGTGCTGTCAGGCGTGGCCAAGCGCTCGAGCATGTGAAGAGACACCCGCAAGCGGGCGGAAAGTCCGCACCTTGAACAGGCAATGCCTTCTCGGATGCCATCCCAATCGAGCGCGCGAATGTCCATGGATCCCACGCAACCGCACGCCACGCAAAATGCCTGCATGGCGGCGCTCTCTCGCGCGGATTCAATCAGCGCGCCGGTCGCAAGCCACGCGTTCTTGAGGCGCTCGCTATCCTGTCGGCTCTGATGATTTTCATACTGGAAAAGATCCATTTCGTTTCCCATCTTTCATTACGCGCGTGAACTTCGTACATCGCTGAACTGGACGCTCCCGGTGCATGTGCTGGCTAACGCTCCAACCTCGACTGCAACAGCGTGCGCCTTGCGCCAACGTCGGGGTATGAAGTTGCATCAATGCTTTCAGCAAGCACCGCCCATACCGCCTCTGCCGAAAAGCGTTCGCGGATGAAGGCCTGTGCCTGCGCGGATTGCGCCCGCCATGCGTCGTCATCGCGCAACAGACGAGACACCGCTTCGGCGGCAAGTATCGGATCGTCCGCCGCGCCAAGGAATCCTGTCGCGTCCGCGAGCCCTTGCGCGCCCGTGCTGGTGGTCACGCACGGAAGGCCGAAGCGCATCGACTCGAGCACCTTGCCTTTCATGCCACCGCCGTAGCGCAGCGGTGCGACAGCCACCCGCGCGCGCGCGTAGTAGTTTGCCAGTTCGTCATCGCTGACATAACCGGTGACAGTGACCGCATCCGACGCCAGCGCCCGCACCGCTTCGGTCGGATTGGAACCCACCAGGTAAAGGTGAATGTCAGGATGGCGTGCGCGCAGTAACGGCATGACCTCGTTGATGAACCACGCGGCCCCGTCGGCGTTGGGCGGGTGCCCGAAACCTGCAACGAACAGCAGGTCACGCCGCTGGTCCAGATTGCCTGCAGGGTTTTCGGCAACCGTGTCATATGCGTAAAGCGGCACAGTCGCGGCGCGCGCATCGACGCCGTGGCTCGATAACCATTCATGCACATGGCGGGTCTCGCCATCAGCCGGATACAAAATGAGATCGGACCGCCCCCACATGCGCTCTTCCAGCGCCTGGAAACGCGCTTGTTCGCGTGCCACTTCGGCGTCGCGGGTCACTTTGAACTGTTCGCCAAGCCGCAAATGATGGATGTCGTGCCCGTAATAAATCACCTTGGCATCGGTATGTGCCCGCACCGGCTCGATGAAATCCACGGAGATGTGCGGACGACTGAGCACCACGTAATCCAGGTACGCGCCGTGCGCCTTGACCCAGTCTTCGAAGCGGCCCACGTACTGGCCACCATGCAGCAATTCGATGCCCGCCTGCTGCAGGAGCGGTGCGTAGTGCGGGTCAAAGTGCAGATTCTGCGGCCAGAACTTCACCGACAGCCCCTGGTCCCGCAGCAGCAACAGCAATTGCCAGATCGCGCGTGATCCTGCATCGCGGTCCGGCTGCG
>JBKJOY010000329.1:0-11493 GCA_046595415.1 Thermomonas sp. | reverse complement strand
TTCCTGCGCGTTCTCGACGCTGCCTCCCGCGGCATTAGCAGCTCCATGTGCGGCCGCCGCTCCCGGCATCCTGCCTCCCGCGGCATTTGCACCTCCATGTGCGGCAAATACATGCGGGTGGCGGCGGGTCATCTTGTCGCAGATCGCCTGCACGACATCTGCAAATTCGAACGCGCCTTGTTCCTGCGCCATGCGCGCATGGAACACGACCTGCAGCAGCAAGTCGCCCAGCTCGTCCTTGAGGTCGCTCATGTCGCCTCGATCAATTGCATCGGCGACTTCGTAGGCCTCCTCTATCGTGTAAGGCGCGATGCTGGCGAAGGTCTGCTGCACATCCCACGGGCAACCCGTGTGCGGATCGCGAAGCGCGGCCATGATCGCCAATAGCGAATCGATGCGCCCGATAGCGTTCATGTGGATTTGTTCATCGCGGCAAATGCTCATGTAAAGCTGCATCGCCAAACGCAATAAAATCGCCATTGAGCAGGGTGTCGCGCTGGTTGTAGCGGAACGGCCGTCCGCGCGGATCCAGCACCGCACCACCGGCTGCCTCCAGGATTGCCTGACCGGCCGCGGTATCCCATTCGCTGGTGGGGCCGAAACGCGGATACAAATCCAGCTCACCCTCGGCGATCCGGCAAAATTTCAGCGATGAACCACATGCAATCGCCTCGCTGCCGCTGAGCGCATCCAGCAACGCTTGCGTGCGCGCATCCCGATGCGAACGACTGGCGGCGATCCGCAATGGCGCACTCGCGGGCTTGCGCACATGGATGACGGCATCAACATCGCCCACTCGCCGGAATGCGCCGGCACCCTGCGTGCCATGCCACAGGCCACCGCCGACCGGCTGCTGGATCACGCCAAACGTCGACACGCCGTCCTCGATCAAGGCGATGTTGACGGTGAACTCGCCGTTGCGCTTGATGAACTCGCGGGTGCCATCCAATGGATCGACCAACCAGAACCGCGACCACGTGCGGCGCTGGGCGATGTCGATGGCGGTCGACTCTTCCGACAACACCGGAATGTCGGGGGTGAGCGCTTGCAGACCCACCACGATCCGCTGATGCGACGCGAGGTCCGCGGCGGTGAGTGGCGAGCGATCGTCCTTGTGCTCGACCTCGAACGCCCCTTGATAGACGGCAAGGATGTCGGCGGCGGCTTCGCGCGCAACCTCGATGACCGCCTCGCGCAGTTCGGGTGTCATGGTCATTGGCGCTGCAACCACTCCCGTGCAATGAACAGCGCAGCAATCGAACGCCCCTCGGAGAATTCCTCACGCAGGATCAGCTCGTGCAGCCGATCCAGCCGCCACGGCACCACCTCGAGTTCTTCAGGTTCATCGCCCACCAGTCGCTTCGGATACAGGTCGCGCGCAAGCACCAGGTGGGTCGAATGGCTCATGTACAGCGGCGCCTGGGTGAGGCTGCGCAGCACTGTCAGATCGCGCGCGCCGTAACCGGCTTCTTCCATCAGTTCGCGATCGGCGGCCTGTATCGGAGTTTCGCCTTCATCGATGCGACCCTTGACCAGGCCCAGCTCGTATCGATGCACGCCGGCTGCATATTCACGCACCAGCAGCACCGTTTCCGCATCCAGCATCGGCACGACAGCGACGGCACCGTGGCCACGGCCATGCAGGCGTTCGTACAAGCGGCGTTCGCCATTGGCGAACTCCAGGTCGAGCTTCTCCAGCCGGTACGGGCCGGCCTCGTGCTCGGTAATGCCGTGGATGGTGGGCAGGCGTCGGGTCATGACACGCCACCGGCGACTGCATCTGCGGGGATAATACGGGGATGACCAATCGTGTTCACCATCCCGACATGATAGCGGGCAGCGCCAACGACTGGCGCGAACGTGACCTGGCAGTGCTCTGGCACCCATGCACGCAGATGCGCGAACACCCGGACATCCTGCCATTGGTGCCCATCGAACGCGGCGAAGGCGCATGGCTGGTCGGGCGCGATGGCACACGCTACCTGGATGCCGTGTCCAGTTGGTGGACCAACCTGTTCGGCCATGCCGAACCGCGCATCGCCAAGGCGATTGCCAACCAAGCGATGCAGCTTGAACAGGTGATCCTGGCAGGCTTCTCGCATGCACCTGCGGTGGAACTGGCGGAGCAGTTGTTGTCGGTTGCGCCACGCCAGCCGGGCCGCCCGCCGCTAACCAAGGTGTTCTATGCCGACAACGGATCCGCAGGCGTGGAAGTCGCGCTCAAGATGGCCTTCCACTGGTTCCACAACCGCGGCGAAAACAAGCGCACCAAGTTCGTCGCGCTGGAAAACGGTTACCACGGCGAGACCATCGGTGCGCTTTCCGTGGGCGACATCCCCTTGTATCGCCGCGTGTACGCACCGTTGTTGTGCGAATCGATTTTTGCGCCGTCACCGGATGCGTACCTGGCCAAACCTGGCGAAACCGCAACCGATTGCGCGCATCGCGCTGCTGCCGGGCTGGCGTCGCTACTGGAACAGCATGCAGGCGAAATTTGCGCATTGATCCTGGAACCGCTGGTGCAATGCGCGGGCGGCATGCGCATGCACGATCCTGCCTACCTGCGACGTGCGCGCGAACTCTGCGATGCGCATGGCATCTTCATGATTGCCGACGAGATCGCGGTCGGGTTCGGCCGCACCGGCACGCTGTTCGCCTGCGAACAGGCAGGCGTGCAACCGGACCTGCTGTGCCTGTCGAAGGGGCTGACCGGCGGCTTCCTGCCACTGGCTGCGGTGCTGGCCACGCAGGCGATCTATGACGGCTTCCTCGACGATTCACGCGAACGTGCATTCCTGCATTCGCACAGCTACACCGGCAACCCACTGGCTTGCGCCGCGGCGCTGGCATCGCTGGCGATCTTCCGCAACGACGACGTGCTCATGCGCAACCACGCGATCGCGGCACGCATGACGGAACTTGCCGCGCCTTTGAGGGCATTACCGCATGTGGCCGATGTGCGCCAGACCGGCATGATCCTGGCGATCGAACTCACCCAGGATGGCGGACGCGATACGCCGTTCGATCCTGCTCTGCGCGTCGGCTTGGGTGCCTATCGCGCAGCGTTGGAACGCGGCGTGGTGCTGCGGCCGCTGGGCGACATCCTGTATTGGATGCCGCCCTATTGCATCGACGACAACCAATTGCAATTGCTCGCGCAGGTCACGGGTGACGTAATCGAGGAAGCCACCGCATGCGCGTGACCCGTGTCCATGTCGCATTGCCACTGGCCGCCGGTCTTGAGATCGAACTGCCGGAACAGGCGGCCAACCACCTGGTCCGCGTCTTGCGCATGGGCATTGGCGACCACTGCATCGTGTTCAACGGTGATGGCTTTGACTATCCGGCGCGCTTGGTCGACGTGGGCAAACGCGTGGTCCGCGCCGAGATCGGTGCGGGCGTTGACGTCCACAATGAATCGCCACTGCGGTTGATCCTGCTGCAAGGGGTGGCACGCGGCGACAAGATGGACCTGATCCTGCAGAAAGCCACCGAACTTGGCGTTGCATCCTTTCAGCCGCTGTACTCGCAACGCAGTGAGGTCAGGCTTGACGGTGACCGTGCCGACAAGCGCCTGGCACATTGGCGCGGCGTGGTGGTGTCTGCATGCGAGCAGTGCGGTCGTGCCGTCGTGCCGACCGTGGCGATGCCAACGTCGCTGGCGCAAGCACTGACCGCGCTGCCCGCTGATGGGCTGCGACTGATCCTGGACCCGGATGCAACTGCGTCACTGTCGCTGCTGCGTGTCGAGTCGACAGAGCCGATCTGCCTTGCGGTGGGTCCGGAAGGTGGCTGGTCGGCGCAGGACATCGAACAGCTGCAAGCAAGCGGCTTCAGTGGTGTGCGCTTGGGTCCGCGCGTGCTGCGGACGGAAACAGCGGGCCTCGCTGCGATTTCCGCCCTGCAAGTCCTGCATGGCGATCTCGGCCAGGGCGATCCTGGCTAGGGCGCCACCCAGGCGCTGTCGCGAATCGATCAGATCAGGCGGCGGCGGCCAATGCGTCGCCAATGCGTGTTTCCAGCGTGGCCAAGTCGGGCACCAATGCATCGTCCTCGTTCAAACGCACCTTGGCCAGCACACCTTCCGGCACCGAATCATCGTGCGCATCGGAGTGCAGCGCGGTCTCCGTCACCGTCACCAGACGCGGAAAACCTTGCGTCAGCAACGCAAAGAACGGGCGCTTGGCGTCGCCGCCGAGCGCCTTGAGCACAATCACCTTGCTGCCCAGGCCGCCCTGTTCGTCGCTGGCAATTCCGGTGAAGCGCGAGAACGCCACCAGCGGCAGTTGCCAGCCACGCCAGCGGATGCGTCCCAGCAGCCAGTCCGGCGCATTCTCGACCGGATCCGGGTCGGCGTATGACAGCACTTCGGCGATAGTGGCGTTTGGCAGAAGCAGTTTTGCATCTGCGATCTGGATCAATACGCCGCGAATGATGGGAGCGGAATCGGACATGGCGGATCTCTAGACGGGCCAACGTTGAAGGAGTTTTGCGGGGAGTTGCGCCAGGCTCGCGGCATGGCCTCCGCGCGCCACCAATGCATTGCTGGCTGCGGGGTCGAAGCAGTTTTCCGGCGATTGGCCGAGCGCCAAGCCACCAGCCCAACTCAGCGCGATGGCGGTATCGACCAGCGCTGTCTCGGCACCGCTCAGCAGCAAGATGGCGCTATCGATCGGCGGCAACGTGGCGAAGGCAGGCTCGCCAGACACGGGGACGAAGACAAACCCGGCAGGGACCAGCTGCAGGTCGATCCCGTCTGGCAACACATGCACGGTACCGGCCTGCAATGGATCACCGGCTTGCGCCAGCACGACACGCAATTCGGTCGCCCGCTGCATTTGCCGGACGAGTTTGTCGTATTGCCCGCCTTCGATACGCTGCCGCAGGACCACGGGGCGCGAAAACGATGCCGGCAATTGCCCCAGCAACTGGCGGACCGCATCCGGGCCACCCACACCGGCTGCGACCACGACGACCCCTTGCCTGGCAGGCGTTGTGTCCTGGTTGCCATACGTCAAGTCCGGCATTGCCGCGACCCGGCGCTGCAATGCTTCCATTTCGTGATGGAACACACTATCAATGGGTGTGCCGACATTGGCCATCGGCTCGAGGCTCAACGTGGGTCCAACGGATGGCGCGGCGGCCGGCTCGTCTTTCAGCGGCGGCAGGACATCTTCGTGGCCATGCAACTTGGCCTTGAGATGGCGTGCCCAACGTGCGGCCTCCCAGCCTTCCCGCTTGGCCGCCACATCGGCGTCTTCGAACATGACATCAAACGCGGGGTCGCCCAATACGCCGTCAAGGCCGTCGAGCGCCTGCTCGACGACGTGATCCAGAATCACCATCACCGCATCAGGCGCAGCCGCGCGCACCTCGTCTTCCGAGGTGCTCGAGGGGTCCAGCGTCGCCACCAGTTCGGCGCCCGCCTCCATGATCGACGCCTGTGTGCGCTCGCATGCCGCGCCCGCACGTGCGAGCAGGACAACGCGCTTGTGTGTCACGAGCCTTCGCCGGCGCGTTCCACCCCGAGCAGTTCGAACACGTTACGCATGAGCTCGACCTCCTGGTACGGCTTGCCCAAGTAGCCTTCGACGCCGAGGTCCATCGCCCGCTGGCGATGCTTTTCGCCGGTACGCGAGGTGATCATGATGATCGGCACGTTGCGCATGCGCGGGTCCGCCTTCATCGCGGTCGCCAACTCGTAGCCGTCCATGCGCGGCATTTCGATGTCGAGCAGCATGAGGTCGGGGATCATGTCCGCCATGCGCTCGAGCGCGTCGATACCATCCTTGGCAGTCGCGACCTCGAAGTTGTTGCGTTCCAGCACGCGACTGGTGACCTTGCGCATCGTGACCGAGTCGTCGACCACCATGACCAGCGGCACGCGGCGATGCTCGACCTGCTGCTGGACTGGTTCGACATCGCGAGGCAGGGCAGCAGCACGGCGGACCAGTGGCGCCACGTCCAGGATCACCACGACGCTGCCGTCGCCCATGATGGTTGCGCCGAAGATGCCGGGTACCGATGCAAGCTGCGGGCCACCGGACTTCACCACGATTTCGCGGTTGCCCATCACCTGGTCGATCACCACCGCTGCGCGCAGGTCGCCGGAGCGCACCAGCAACAACGGCATCTGCAACTGGCCTTCTGCCTTCGCGGTCACCGTGCCGACCAAACTACCCAGGTCATGCAAGGTGTAGTCTTCGCCGCCGTAACGATAGTTGGTATCGGATGTGGCGAGTTCTTCGCGGGTGATGCGACCGACGCCTCGCACCGAGGCGATCGGCACCGCGAACTGGGTGTCGCCAATCTTGACGAACACCGCTTGGGTCACCGCCAGCGTTTGCGGCAGGCGCAGGGTGAACATCGTGCCTTCGCCCGGGATCGACGAGATGTCGAGCGAGCCACCAAGCTGGCGTACTTCGCTGGCCACCACGTCCATGCCGACGCCGCGGCCGGCCAGTCGACTGACGGTCTGCGCGGTCGAGAATCCAGGCTGCAGGATCAACACGTACAGGTCGCTGTCGCCCAGGATCGCGTCGTCCTTGATCAGGCCACGCTCGATCGCGCGAGCGCGGATGGCATCCTTGTCCAGTCCACTGCCATCGTCGCTGACCTGCAGCACGACTTCCGAACCTTCGCGTCGAACCGCGACGCGGATACTGCCTTCCACCGGCTTGCCCGCCTTGCGACGTTCTTCCGGGGTTTCCAGGCCGTGGGCCACCGCGTTGCGGAGCATGTGCTCCAGCGGCGCGGTCATGCGCTCCAGCACGTTGCGGTCGAGTTCGCCCTGCGCACCATCCAGCTTCAGCTGGGCGTTCTTGCCAGTCTCACCGGCGGCTTGGCGGATGACGCGGCGCAGACGTGGAACCAATGCATCGAAAGGCACCATGCGCGTGCGCATGAGACCTTCCTGCAGTTCCGAACTCACCCGCGACTGTTGCAGCAACAGGGTTTCGTACTGGCGGGTCGAGTCTTCCATCGAGCCATGCAGGCTCACCAAGTCAGCTGCAGACTCGGCCAGTGCGCGTGAGAGCTGTTGCAGAGTACTGAAACGATCGAGCTCGAGCGGATCAAAGCTGGCGTCGCTGGTGTCCGGCTCGCGCTGGAAGCGCGCGATGATCTGCGCTTCGGTTTCCGCGTCCAGGCGACGCAACTGGTCGCGCAAGCGGATGTTGGTCTGTTCCATTTCCGCAGCAGTACCGCGGAAGGCGCCAAGCTGCTGTTCCAGCCTCGAGCGGTAGATCGCGACTTCGCCGGCGTAGTTCACCAGACGATCGAGCAAGTCTGCACGAATGCGGACCTGTTCCTGTGGCGCGCGCACGCCGATCTCGTCGTCGTCGGCAAACCCGTCAGTCATCATCGGCGACGACAGCGGCTTGAGCTCGACCTTCTTCACGACTTCGGCAAAGGCGAGTCCGTCATCCACCTCTTCCACCGCTGCGAGCGGCGCTTCAGCGCGGTTGTTGAAGTCGTCGATCAAACCAACCGGCATGCCGACCGCACGACGTGCGGCGACCCGGGTAATCATCCCGTGAAGGCGATCGAAACCACGCTCCAGCAATGGCACGCCATCAGCGCCAAGCTCCGCGCGTTGGGCCACCACGGCCTCGAGCAGGGTCTCCATGGCATGGCCAAGCTCACCCACCGCCATCACGCCGGCCATACGCGCGCCACCCTTCAGGGTGTGCAGGTCGCGTTGCAAGCCGACCATCGGCTCGCGGTCTTCCGGATTCGCGCGCAACTGTGCCAGCAGTGCGTCGGAATGATCCAGCAGGTCGCCGCCTTCTTCCACGAAGATATCGACCAATTCCGGATCCATCTCGCTCATATCGAGCGCCTCGTCCGGATCATCACTCGAGGTCGCACTGGCCAGCAGTGCCGACAATGCGGCCTGTTCGCGTGCCTTGGCCGCTGCTGCGATTTCAGCAGTGCGACGATCTGCTTCGAGACGCGCAGCTTGTGCGCGCTCGGCAGCAAGACGCTCGGTCTCGAGCCTTTCGGACTCAGCCCGAGCAGCCATGATCCGCTCAGCCGCCAGGCGATCTGTCTCGATGCGCTCGGCTTCGACACGCTCAGCCTCGGCATTCTCGGCTTCGACGCGAGCCGCTTCTTCGACAGCCAGACGGTCCATTTCGAGACGTTCGGCTTCGATGCGCTCTGCTTCGAGCCGCTCGGCTTCCAACTGCTCAGCAGCGACACGCGCTGCCTCGGCTTCCTCGGCCGCAATACGTTCGGCTTCGGCTTGCTCTGCCGCCACTCGCGCAGCTTCGGCTTCCTCGGCAGCCACTCGTTCGATTTCGGCCAGTTCTGCGGCGACCCGCGCAGCTTCCGCTTCCTCGACCGCAATCCGCTCGGCTTCGGCTTGCTCTGCAGCCACTCGCGCAGCTTCCGCCTCCTCGGCGGCCACTCGTTCGATCTCGGCCAGTTCTGCGGCGACCCGCGCAGCTTCCGCTGCTTCGGCAGCAAGCCGCTCGGCTTCGGCTCGCTCCGCCGCAAGCCGAGCTGCCTTGGCTTCCGCAGCTGCAGCCCGCTCAGCCTCGGTCTGCTCGGCAGCGATACGCGCAGCTTCCTCTTCCTCGGCAGCAACACGCTCAGCTTCAACCTGCTCTGCAACAATGCGCGCGGCTTCAGCCTCCTCGGCGGCAATGCGTTCAGCTTCGAGTCGCTCCGCAGCAACCCGAGCGGCCTCGATTTCCTCGGCGGCGATACGCTCGGCTTCGGCTTGTTCGGCCGCAATCCGGACCGCTTCGGCTTCTTCAGCGGCAAGTCGTTCGGCTTCGGCTTGTTCGGCAGCGACACGCTCGGCTTCGGCTTGCTCTGCAGCAATCCGGACCGCTTCGGCTTCTTCGGCGGCAATGCGTTCGGCTTCGGCCTGCTCGGCGGCAACACGCGCAGCCTCTGCTTGTTCGGCGGCAAGCCGCTCGAACTCCGCATCCTCAGCGGCAATCCGCGCATCTTCCGCTGCTTCAGCTTCTTCGGCGGCAATCTGGGCCGCTTCGAGGTCCGCACCGGTATCCGGGATCGCAAACGGAAGGTTTGCTTCCGGCAATGCATCGCGCAAGCTCGCCACGCTGGCGACCAGCGCCGCGTAGACCGGAACCTGGGTGGGAGCCAGTTGCAACGCAAGCGTCGATGCCCGCACCGCCTCGGCCACTTCGCCGATGACAGCGATGCCGTGTGCATCCGCAGGCACGCCAGCTGACATCAGCCGCTTGAGGTAGCCTTCCGCTGGTGTCGTGAACGCAGTGACCGAGGGCACTTCGGTCATGGCAAACGCGCCATTCAGCGTATGGATTGCACGCAACAGGGCAGTTGTGACATCGCGATTGCCCGCGTGCGCTCCTGCGAGCCACGCATCCACGGTTTCGAGGTGGCTCCCCACTTCGCCGCCGAGGATTTCCAGCAAGACCTGGTCGACTTGCACGGAGACCGTATCCGCAACCGTCACCACTTCTTCCACGGGCGCGCTGGTGCCAGCACTCGCTACACGTCCGACCGGGAGTACGTCCAGCAGGACATCTTCACCGGCCGCGAGGCGGTCTGCGACGGCTTCCATCGCCGCCAAATCAATACTGACAGCAGCCTCGCCGCGCAGTGCAGCAAGCAGCTGCGGCAGGGCATCTCGGACCTGGCTGACGAACGCCACCACGGCGTGGCTGGCAGGACGCGAGCCATCAAGAACGCGGTTGAGCATGCTCTCCACGTGCCAGCTGAATTCACCCAGGCTTTTGGCACCGACCAAGCGACCACTGCCTTTCAGCGTGTGGAAGACGCGACGGATCGGACGCAACTGTTCCGGACCATCAGGGGTGCGGCGCCATACCGGAAGCAGTTGATCCAGGTTGGCTATTTCTTCCTCGAACTCCTCCAGGAATATTTCGCGGATCTCGTCGTCGATCTCGTCCCCGGCCAAATCGAAGCCTGCACTGAGCATCGGTGCACCGGCTAGGGAGGAGACAACGGCCGCTTCTACGGCCGCTCCTGCTTCGTCCTCTTCCGGCACAGCTACGGCTGCTACCGCGGGAGTTGGGTCGGCTGGGGTATCAGATGCCGAATCAGGCGCTTCGATATCATCCAGTTCACCGCCAGGCAGCGGCCAATAGCCCAAGGTCACCAGGCTGACGCGGGTCTTGTCGAGCAGATCCTGGCGCTGGCCATGCGGCTCGTGCAGGGCCTCGAGGTAATACTCCATGCCAGCCAACGCGTCGGCTAGCGTATCCAGGTCGCGGCCACCCGGCACCTGGTGCTTACTGATCAGCTCGAGATGGCTGTAGCGCCGCAACCCATCCAGATAATCGGCTGGCTCGGGAAGCTGCAGGATGCGCATCGCACCGGCGACTTCAGCCAGAAGGCGCGGCACGGGTTCCAGTGCAGCATGATCCCAGTCGGTCTCCACGAATGCGACGAACGCATTGCGTACTTCTGCGAAGTTGGCCGCAGCCTCTCGGGCCAACGCACCCATGACCTTGCGTGATTCCTGATCCAGCAAATCATCGGGTTCGGTACCGGCGCCGACGTTGTCCTGGCCGAGCCGGGAAACCTGCTCATCGAGGGAGTGTTCGATATAGATCAGCGCGCCGGCGACATCCAGCAGTTCGCGCTCAGTGGACGGGCGGACGCCATCGGCGATGGCATGCAGGATCTTGCCCTGCTCCAGAATCACCCCTCGCGAGGCTTCGAGTCCCACCATGCCGAGGGTTTCGCCAATACGATCCAGCGACTCGGCTTGCGGTTTGAGCGCGCCGCCATCCGTCGTGCCCGAACGCAAGTGCAGGTCCAAGGCATCCTTGACCCGCAACAGATCTTCCTTGAGTGCACTCGATACGGTGTCGAGCAGCGCTCGGTTGCGACCGGCCAAGCTGCCGCGGGCGTGTTCGATTTCAGCTTCTGAAGGGGTTTCGAGGAGACTCGGCAGCGCATCCTGGGCCAGCTCCGACGCGCCACGTGCCGCACGCAGCTCGTTGAGCAGGGGCAGCAACACAATCGGAATGTCACGATGGCCGCCCTGCAGGCGCTCCAGGTAGTCTGGCAACTGCACGACACCGCGCATCAACACCGAACAGGCGTCGTCACGATTGCTGGTTTCCCCGGCAAGCAGCGCTTGCGCCAGTTGCTCCATCTCGTCGGCCACCATGGACGGTGCCCGCAATTCAAGCATGCGCAAGGTGCCCTGCACCTGATGCAGATACCCGGCACAACCCCGCATGCGTTCCACATCCTCCGGTGACTCTGCAAAGGCCTCGATCTCGAGCCGCGCCTGGCGCAGGGTCTCGTCGATCTCGGGCTTTACCCAGCCGAGTGCGGTGTGGTCGATGGCATCCCGCAACGCCGTAGTCATCGCGACGCTCCGGTAAGGCCCAGCACGAATGCAAGGCAAGCCTGGACGGAAGTGTTCATTCCAACCCCTACTGGCCCGGCGCTCAGGCTGGCAGCTTGAAGTCGGCGACCGAACGACGCAGGTCGGCGGCGAGCTGGGCCAGGTTGCCGATC
>JBKJOY010000318.1:0-4637 GCA_046595415.1 Thermomonas sp. | reverse complement strand
ATCGCGCTGTGCCGACAACCAGGCCAGCAGTTGCGCATGCCCGGGCTGATGCGCTTCCTGATCCTGCAGCAATTCACCGAGGTGGCGCAGATCGGTCAAGGCGCGTTCGCCGTCCTGCGTGGCGACCAGGGTCGGCGCGGCGACGTCGATCAGTGCCTGCACCACCGCCAACACGCCGGACGAATCCCATAGCGCGTGCATGGCAGCGAACCGATCCAGGCACCGCTGCCATGTCGTCTCCTGTTCGGGATCGGCCAGCGAGCGCAGTGATGGATAGTCCTGTCCGCCGATACGCGTCGCCAGCGCCGCGCGCACCAGTCCCGGATCCGCCGGCTGCGCCGCGGCATGCAGCAACAATTGCAGTTCACGCGCCCAATCGGTGGCGAACACGCTGCTGCGGCCGCCGCCCACGCAAGGCACGTTGCGTGCGCGCAGGCGCGTCCGCAACTCGCTGACGTGTTTGTTCTTGGGCAACAGCACCGCGATATCACCAGGCTGCAGCGGCGCGTTCCCGATCGCGTGGCTGCCGGACAGCAATTGCACGATGTGGTCGGCGCAGGCATCCAGCGCGGCATCGCGACGCGGCTCAGCTTTCGCTGGCGCGTCTTCCAGATAATGGAAGACCAATGGCCGCATGAGTGCCACACCGTGGATGCGATACGGCGTTGCATCGCGACGCATGCTGCCAAGCACATCGCGATATTCGATGGTATGCAACGGGTCGGCGGACAGGTGATGGCCGGCGATATCGAACAGTTCATTGCAGGCTTCGACATAGCCGCGCGACGAACGATGATTGGTGTCCAGATGCATGACATCGTCGGGATCCACCTCGGCGGCGGCGCGCAGGTAGGCGTCGATGTCGCCACCACGGAAGCGGTAGATCGCCTGCTTGGGGTCGCCGATCATCACCAGCCGCCCACGCGGATTGCCCGCAGCATTGCGATGGATTCGATCAAGGATTTCGTATTGCAGGCGGTCGGTGTCCTGGAATTCGTCAACCAGCGCCACCGGCCATTGCGCATGCAGTTCATCGGCGAGATTCGGCGATGACAGCAAGGCGGCATGCACGCGGGTGATCACCGCATCGAAACTGAGTTGCCCACGCGCCTGCAGGCGCGCATCGCGACGTTCGCGCAGCATTGGCGCGAACTGCGCCAAGCCGCGCGCGCGCAAGATCGCCGGTGCTGTCGAGAATATCTCGCTGGCAGCGCGCACGAACGCGAAGACGTTGTCGGTTTGCGCACCGGCGAGACGCGCGGGTTTGATCTGGGTTTCAATCGCCTTGTCCAGGTCTTCCAATACTTTCGCAGGTGGCATGGTTGCGAGATCACCTGCATCGATCCAGTCGGCAAGGCCACGCATGCCACGGATCCAGACGCTCTTGCCTGTTTTGAACCACATCGTGTCGCTGGCGTAGTCGCGCAGCTGCATCGCCATGTCCGGCTGCAGCAGCGACGTGATGTCAGGTGCGGGTGGGCATGGCACATCGATGCCGGGTTTCAACGCGCCGCTGAGCGCGCCATTCAATGACTTCCTACCCGCATCGAACCACGCCTGTTGTTCAGGCGATAACGCGCCCGGCGTTTGCGCGAGTTGCCGCCACAGATCGTCGGCGAGTTCGCCATCCAACTCCTTACCGGCGACCAGCTCGACTTGACCAAAGCCCATGCCGCTGGCGAACGGTTGTTCGCGCAGGATGCGATTGCACAAGGCATGCAAGGTGCCGATGGGCGCCTGGTCGAGCTCCGCCAAGGCAAGTTGCAGGCGCAGGTGGAAGGCTTCGATCCGGTCGCTATCCGCGCTGCCATCGGGTGACAGGCAGCACTGGCGCAACCACTGCAGGACTTCGTCGTCTTGCAGGTCGCGAGTCAACAGTGCCTTAGGCGTGTGGCGCGCTTGCGCGAGCATTTCCTGCGCGCCCTGCAGGCGCGATCGGATTCTTTGCCGCAATTCCTGCGCGGCGGCATCGGTGAACGTGGACACCACAATCCCGCGCGGTCCGATCGGTCCGCCGTCGCGCGGCTCCAGCAGCAAGCGCAGGTACAACGCGGCAATGGTCCAGGTCTTGCCGGTGCCGGCACTCGCCTCCACCAAACTGCGCCCGCCTGCTGACAGGTCCAGTGCGCGCCAGTCGGACGCGCTCATGCGGCGAGTGCCGGTGGCAGCGGCAACGCAAGCGCACCCTCGATGCGCTCGATCACGGCCTGGATCGCAGCTTGACCCGCCGCATCGGCAAATGTGAGATCACCCGCCAGCAGGCGCGCGTAGCCCGGCCCGTAATCGCGTTCCCCCGCGAAGTTGAAACCGCCCACCCAGGCCTCATTCGGATTGCGTGCCGACGCGGTCTTCGGGAAATAGGCAGATGGCTGCTGCTGGGCTTGCGCGAACATCGCCAGCAGCTCGGCAACGCTGGTCGTGAGCTGCGCGCGCAGCGTTTCGCGAAGGTCCAGGTCGGCGTGCTGCCACGCCTGCTCCCACGCCTGCCACGGCGCGTCATCGCCAAGAGGTTCGGCGAGCAGCCATGCAATGCGCACTGGCACATCGGCCAAAGCGCGATCCAGCCGCAGCAGTGCCCATTGCAGGAACAACGGAATGCGCTTTCCGTAGTCCAGTGCCTTCAATACCTTGCTGGGTTGCAATGCGAGGATCCACGGCGCGCCATCGGCGTCGGCCACGGCGTCAGGCAGCCTGCCTGCAAGCGGCCATGCGCCAATCATCGCCGCGACAATCGGCCATGGTTTCGGCCACGCGGTTTCGAACAACGGCATTTCTTTTGCGTGCTGAAGCGTCGTGTTGCCCTGCTTACGCAGCGCCGTCCACGCCTGTTGGCCGGGACGCCCGCTGGCCAGCACGCCGGCATCAGCCAACCACGCGGGCGGCTGTTCCGGCAGCGTCGTCAAATTTTTCTCGATCGCCATTCGCAGCAAACGTTGCGGCAGCCGGGCGATGGACGGCACCGTCGCGTCCAGCGGTTCTTCAACGTCGTGTTGGTCGCCAGGGTCAAGACGCAGCCCAAGGCCATCGCGCAAGAGTTGCCGGGCGGGGTCACGGAAGTAAGCCAGCACGGTCGCAATCGGCAGTGATGCTGCAGGTGGCGTCATCGACACGGTGCCATCCAGCGGCTGCAGCAGGTCGGCGAACACAGCTGGAATTGCCTGGCCATGATTCGAGGCCAAGGCGAATGCGTCACGATGACTGAACAACGCCGCATCCTTGCCATCGAAATAGCGCGGATCGAATGGCTGCAAGGGATGCCGCACCCACCACGGGCGCTGCGGTTTCGATGCCTCGCCCCCAGTACCTGGCTGGGATGGAGCGTGCTGATCAAGGGCAGACATCAGTTCCGCCAGCGGTGCGGCGGGGTTGCGCGGCTTGCCATCACGCACGCCTTCGCCGACATAACTCAGGTGCAGGCGATCACGCGCGGCCATGACGGTTTCCAGGAACAGCCAGCGGTCGTCGTCGCGCAGGCCGCGGTCGCCACTGCGGCGATGACGTGCCATCAGATCTAGCCCATCAGCGCGGTCGGGGCGCGGAAACGCACCTTCATCCAGCCCCAGCACCGCGATCACCCGGAACGGGATGGCCCGCTGCGGGACCATGCCGCACACGGTCATGCCGCCGGACAGGAACCGCTGCCGCGCTGGCACCGCTAGCAGGCCTTCTTGCAGCACTTCGCGGACCACCGCGTAATCAAGCTCAGGATCCACGCCGGCCTTGCCCGGTACATCCGTCACGTCACGCACCAGACCGCGCAACACACCCAACGCTTCATTGCCGGCAGCGTCCTGCAGCGGAACCCGGAACAGCGCGTCCAGATGCGCCTCCATGCGCTTGGTCCACGCACTCGCCAGACGCGGCTGGGTGGCATCGCGCTGCCATTCGGCCAGCAACGTCAGCAGGCTGTCCAATGCGCCCAGCTCACTTGCCTGCGGACCTTCGATGGCGGCTTCGGCCGGCATCAGCGAGTTGCCGTCCGGCAACAGCACCGCGTCATCGACATGGCCAAATACATGCGCGGCCAACAGCCGGTCGACGCCCCAGGCGAAGCTGTGCGTCGGGTTGTCTGGCAAGCCTTCGCGCACGCGCTGCGCCGCATCCAGCGCCCACACGACATTCGCCTGCCGCAACCAGCCCTCGATCCGCGAGACGCCGCCCACGTCCAGCCCAAGCCGCAGCATCACCGCCGGCGTACGCAGCAGGTCCAGCACTTCGGCGACCGGCAGGCGCGACAGCGGCAGATCCAGCAGACGCGCATAGGCCTGCAACAGCGGGTGCAAAGCGGTGAGCGGTATATCAGCCAAGTGATAAGGAAGTACCGCCGTGGCCACACCCGGTTCGCCGAACACTGCCGGCAGCAGCGGCGCATAGGCGGTGATGTCGGGCGCCATCACCACGATGTCGGCGGCGGTCAGGTCGGGCGACTGCGCCAGCGCGTCCAGCAGGGCATCACGTAGCACTTCAAGTTCGCGCAGGCGTGTGTGGCAGGCATGCACGCGCAGGCTGGCGTCCTTGCGCCCCTCCGGTTGCGTCCAAGTCGGCGCAAGTAGCGCGACTTCGCGACGGCGCAGGCTGTCCTGCAGACGCCGCAAGCGGTTGCCGGCTTCGGCATTCAAGTCTTCAGAATCACTGGC
>JBKJOY010000011.1:0-2795 GCA_046595415.1 Thermomonas sp. | reverse complement strand
CATTGCCACCCGCACTTTCCGGACCTGCACCATCGGCACGATCACAAGCTGAGCGGCGATTGAAAGTCGTCAATCCCTGCCAGTGAGCACCGGTGCGAACCCGCCGCCGGGCGTTCGAAAATTGGTCGTCTGCCCCTGGTACATGCGTGCCGCATATAGCAACACCTCGCCCTGGTAGCCATAACAACGAATATCAACCTTCAACGGGGGGTGCTGACGGCCCACCTGGCGCTCGCTGGGCGCTACGATTTCCTGGGCAACATACACGCCCTGCCCTATGGCATCCCAAACCCGCCGGGTAAGCTTGTCGCCGCGGTAACTGGCCTTGCTTCCGAAGCCGGCGGCCGGCTTGAAGAACAGTTTCCGACGCTTGGCCCACAGCGCGTCCCGGTTTGCATCGGTTACCAATGAGGTCGCAGGAACTGCCGCCAGCAATAAGTCCCTCGACTTCGCTTCGAGATCCAGGCCATCAACGAAGCCCGGATCACACAGCAGTGTGAGGTTGCGTTTGTCGGCGTAAAGGGCGTGAGCCCGCGGATGCGGGCTGACGGCGACTTCGCCGTTTAGATAAGCCGTCCGCAACGCCTGACTGGACGGATCGTCGAAGGAAAAGTCGGTCAGCCGGTTGTACACCATGTCCACGACGCTGCCGTCCAACCACAGGCGATCATCGCGGTGGACGAGCTGTTCGGGCGTGCATATTTCCGCAGCATGGCCGCGGGCACGACAGAGCTGGCGGAACAGGATGAACTCCGGGTACAGGTACTGCTGTTCCGGCTGCAGATCCACGATGGCAATGAACTTCAGCGGCGCATTACCGCGCTGCAGCAGCCACTCGGTGAGCAGAACTGTCAACACTGCCTCTTCGACGCCCGCCATGTCGGTAGCCGGCAAGACCAAGTCGGACGCGCAGCTGCGTTGTGCAGCAGCGAGCACCGCATTGAGCAGCACACCGCCGGGATTCGTGTTTATTTCGATCAGACGCGGCCCGTCTGGCCCAAGGTGGAAGTCAAAGCCCAGTAAACCACCGGGCGAGCCCGGTACAAAGTGCGCAGATTCCGGGGCCCAGGCCATTACCGCCGTTTGGTAAACATCACTGGCGACGGCCGCTTCGATCGCTTTGACGATGCTGGCAATCTTGTCGATATGTGGGCGAGACACGAAGTATGGAAGCGCGGAAAACAGATGCGGATGCGATTGCGCCAGCGAAGTCGGCGCACCCAGCTGACCGAGGACCGTGTCCAGTTGGGCTTCAAATGCTTCCCGATCGATCGCCAGGCAGAAGCAATCCCGGTTCAGCGCATCCAGCGACGAAGCGCTTGAGCAGGTAGTCGCGCACGAGGGGCTGGGATTTGACATGGATCACGAAAGCCTGCGCGAACCGAGCACGACGACAACGCGATGTTCCGCGCCATCGTCGACCAATGGAACCAATGCGCCGCGGGCCGATGTCGGCAAGCCAGGGATCATCACGCCATCAAGTTCGATGCTTGCGACGCCCTTGCTTACACGTTGCGGATTCTCGACTTCGATCAGGTAGCGCGACGATCGATAGCGATAGGCGATACTGAAGCCTGGCCACGCTTCCGGAATGCAGGGATCGATCAGCATGTGATCGTCGCGCACATGGAAGCCGAGCACTGCCTCCAAGCCTGCGCGGTGCAACCAGCCTGCCGAGCCGGTGTACCAGGTCCAGCCGCCGCGACCCACCATTGGCGGGACCGCGTACACGTCGGCACAGGCGACGTAGGGTTCAACCTTGTAGCGCTCGACGGCATCGGCAGTATCGGCGTGGCGAATCGGATTGAGAATGTTGAATAGCTCAAGCGCCCGGTTGCCGTCGCCGAGCTTTGCCCAGGCAAATATCGACCAGGACGAACCGTGGGTGTATTGTCCGCCGTTTTCGCGGATACCCGGCGGGTAGCCCTTGATATAGCCCGGGTCGTGAGGCGTGCGATCGAATGGAGGCGTGAACAGCATCGCAACGCGGTTGCTTCGATCGATCAGCTGCGCATCCACAGCCGCCATTGCCTGCGCCGCGTGCGCCGGATCGGCGACCTTGGACATCACGCTCCACGATTGTGCGATCGCATCGATCCTGCACTCATCGCTGCTGGAGGAACCGAGCGGCGTGCCATCGTCGAAGTAGCCGCGGCGATACCAGGCGCCATCCCAGCCGGCGGTCTCGATTGCGACCTTGATCTTGGCTGAGCACTCTCGCCAACGCATCGCGCGATCGTGGTCGCCGCGCGCGTCTGCGGCCGGCCCGAAACGGGCGATGGTATCGAGTAGAAACCACGCCAGCCACACGCTCTCGCCCCGGCCCTGCACGCCGACGCGATTCATGCCGTCGTTCCAGTCGCCGGTACCGAACAGCGGCAAGCCGTGCTGCCCCAGCTGCAGGCTGACATCGAGAGCTCGTGCGCAGTGTTCGTAGACGCTGCCCGCTTGCGCCGAAACAGTCGGCCGAAAGAACGCTTCGTGTTCGATCTCCTTCAGCGGTCTGCCCTCGATGTACGGCACGACTTCGTCCAGCACCGCGCTATCGCCAGTGACATCCATGTAGTGCATTGCGACATAGGGTAACCAGAGGCGATCATCGGTCATCCGGGTACGCACGCCCTGCCCCGCCGGCGGCTGCCACCAGTGCTGGACATCGCCTTCGACGAACTGCCGCGCGGCCGAACGCAGGAGATGTTCCCGCGCAAGTTCCGGTCGAGCCACGCATAGCGCCATCACGTCCTGCAACTGGTCCCGAAAACCATAGGCACCGCTGGACTGGTAGTAGGCAGTAC
>JBKJOY010000343.1:0-4369 GCA_046595415.1 Thermomonas sp. | reverse complement strand
ATTACGCCCGCGGGGACTGCGTGGCCGGACGCTATCGCCTGCTGCGCGCACGCGACCGCGGCAAGGACCAGAGCTATTTCCTGCATCAACTTGGGCAGCCGCAACTTGCGGCCACCCGCTTCCCGCTTGGCGAGTTGCAGAAAGAAGAGGTGCGGCGCATGGCGTTGGCCGCAAGTCTGCCCACCGCTGCCAAGAAAGATTCCACCGGCATTTGTTTCATCGGTGAGCGCGATTTTCGTGAATTCCTGGCGCAGTATCTACCGGTGAAGCCCGGCGAAATCCGCGATCCTCACGGCTTCGCCGTCGGCGAACATCCAGGCGTGTTTTTTTTCACCCTGGGCCAGCGCGAGGGTCTGAATATCGGTGGTGTGCGTGGCCGTGATGCCGCACCTTGGTACGTCGTCGGCAAGGACATCGAACACAACATCCTGTTCGTCGATCAAGGGCACGACAGCCAGTGGCTGCAATCAACGGCGCTGCTCAGCGAACAAGCACACTGGATCGCCAGCGCTCCGCCTGCGAGCCAATTCACCTGCACGGCGCAGACCCGCTATCGGCAGGCGGAGGAATCCTGCGAGGTACAGGTCCAAGATGACGGCAGCTTGCACGTGCAGTTCGCATCGCCGCAGCGGGCGGTCACCCCCGGCCAGTCGCTCGTCTTGTACGACGGCGAGGTCTGCCTCGGCGGCGCAGTGATCCTGTCCACAGATGCACCGGTCGCAGGTCGCGATCAAGCAAGGAGCCACGCGGCATGAGTCACCAAACATGAATCCGCTGATCGACGATCGCGTCCTGGCACTGGCTGGCGTGTTGCAGGCATTGGCCCAGGTGCGCCGGATTGCCGACACTGGGCAATCCGAGGCTGCTCCGGTCGAGGTCGCACTCGGCAGCGTCTTGCGCCTGGATGCCGACACTGCCGAAGCGGTCTATGGCGATGCGCAGGGCCTGCGCCCGGGGTTGCGCCTGTTGCGCGATCACTTGGCCAACAATCCGCGCGACGCAGCATTGGGCAAGTTGTCTTTGGCGGTGTTGCAGCTGGAGCGCCGCTTCAGCCGCGATGATGCGATGGCGGCGACGGTCGGTGCAGGCATTGCCAGTGCTGCCGAGATGGCAGGACCGCTAGGCAGCAGCCATGCCGACGTGATCAACCAACTGGCCGAACTGTATGCAGGCACGATCAGCCAACTGAGCCCGCGGATCATGGTCCAAGGCAACCCGCATTACCTGGGCCAGGCGGGCGTGGTCGCCGAGATTCGCGCCCTGCTGCTGGCAGCATTGCGTTCGGCAGTCTTGTGGCGGCATTCCGGCGGCAGCCTATGGGATTTCGTATTCCGTCGCCGCGACATGGCGGCGGCGATTGATGCGCGACTGGGCTGAAACCAGTCGCCAGCGTACGGAATGGTCCGGTTTGCGGCATAATTACGGGGTTAACTGGCGTGTTTTTCCGCCCCTCCCACCCAAATCGGAGACTTCCCCCCAATGGCCGACTCGTTTGCCACCCGCGCCCACCTCGATGTCAACGGCAAGTCCTATGCCTACGCCAGCCTCAGCAAGCTGGGCGAACGCTATGACCTGACTTCGCTTCCCTACTCCATGAAGATCCTGCTGGAGAATCTGCTGCGCCACGAAGACGGCGTCAGCGTGCTGCCGGCCCATATCCAGGCCGTGGCGCAATGGAATGCGCACGCCGAATCAAGCAGCGAAATCGCCTTCATGCCAGCGCGCGTGCTGTTGCAGGATTTCACCGGCGTCCCCTGCGTGGTCGACCTGGCCGCGATGCGTGATGCGGTGGTCAAGCTGGGTGGCAAGGCCGACCAGATCAACCCGCAGATTCCATCGGAACTGGTCATCGACCATTCGGTGCAGGTCGATGCCTATGGCGCGCCGGAAGCGCTGGACCTGAATTCCAAGATCGAGTTCGAGCGCAACAAGGAGCGTTACAGCTTCCTGCGCTGGGGACAGAAGGCGTTGCAGGACTTCAAGGTGGTGCCGCCCAGCACCGGCATCGTGCATCAGGTCAATCTGGAGCACTTGGCGCGGGTGGTGATGGAGCGTGAGGTCGATGGTGCGTTGATGGCATTCCCGGACACCGTGTTCGGCACCGACAGCCACACGACCATGATCAATGGCTTGGGCGTACTCGGCTGGGGCGTGGGCGGGATCGAGGCGGAAGCCGCGATGCTCGGCCAACCCTCCTCGATGCTGATTCCGCAAGTGGTCGGTTTCAAGTTGACCGGCAAGTTGCCGGAAGGTGTTACCGGCACCGACCTCGTGCTGACCGTGACCCAGATGCTGCGCAAGTTCGGTGTGGTCGGCAAGTTCGTCGAGTTCTTTGGCGATGGCCTGCAGCATCTTTCGCTCGCCGACCGCGCCACGATCGCCAACATGGCGCCGGAATACGGCGCGACCTGCGGCATCTTCCCGATTGACGCCGTGGCAGTGGACTACTTGCGATTGTCTGGACGCAGCGATGCACAGATCGCACTGGTCGAAGCCTACGCCAAGGCGCAGGGCATGTGGCACGACGCCAACTCTCCGCACGCCACCTACTCCGCCACCCTGGAGCTGGATATGGGCAGCGTGCTGCCGTCGCTGGCTGGCCCCAAGCGCCCGCAGGACCGTGTGCTGCTGAGCGACATGAAGTCCAACTTCCACGACAACGTAGGCGCGATGACGACGGCCCGGACGTCGAAGACGGGCAGCGCGGTGCAGGAGCTCAAGGATGAGGGCGGCGCGCAGCCGCAGGCCGACCATCTGGCAGCCAAGCCGATCTCCAACATCTGCATCAATGACAAGGACGTGCAGATCAGCGATGGCTCCGTGGTCATTGCCGCCATCACCTCGTGCACGAACACCTCCAATCCTGCGGTGATGCTGGCGGCCGGCCTGGTGGCGCGCAATGCGTTGGCCAAGGGTCTGAATTCCAAACCATGGGTCAAGACATCGCTTGCGCCCGGTTCGCTGGTGGTCACCGACTATCTGAAGAAAGCCGGCCTGCTCGAAGACCTCGAAAAGCTTGGTTTCTATCTGGTTGGCTATGGCTGCACGACGTGCATCGGCAACTCCGGTCCGCTGTTGGGATCGGTATCGCAGGGCATTACCCAGAACGACCTCGCTGTTGCCGCCGTGCTGTCGGGCAATCGCAACTTCGAAGGCCGCGTGCATGCCGAAGTCAAGATGAACTACCTCGCTTCGCCGCCACTCGTGGTGGCTTACGCGCTGGCCGGAACGATTGATATCGACCTGACGTGCGAGCCGATTGGCCAGGATGGCGACGGCAACGATGTGTACCTGCGCGACATCTGGCCGAGCACGCGTGAAGTCGGCGACCTGATCGCCCAAAGCGTCACTCCGGAAATGTTCATCCGCAACTACGCCGATGTGTTCAAGGGCGATATCCGCTGGAACCATGTGCAGTCTCCGGACGGCGAGAGCTATGCGTGGAGCGAAGAGTCGACCTACATCAAGAACCCGCCGTATTTCGATGGCATGACCATGCACGTGGGCACCATCGATGACATCCACGGCGCACGCGTGCTGGGCTTGTTTGGCGATTCGATCACCACCGACCACATCTCGCCCGCGGGTAACATCAAGAAGGATTCGCCCGCTGGCGCCTATCTCCTGTCGCGTGGCGTGCATCAGGCAGACTTCAACAGCTACGGCAGCCGTCGCGGCAACGATGACGTGATGGTGCGCGGCACGTTCGCCAACATCCGCATCAGGAACCGCATGCTCGGTGGCGAAGAAGGCGGCAACACGCTGTATTTCGGCGGCAACGCTGCTGGCGAAAAAATGGCGATCTACGATGCGGCCATGAAGTACAAGGCCGATGGCGTGCCATTGGTGGTGCTGGCCGGCAAGGAATATGGCACTGGATCCAGCCGCGACTGGGCAGCCAAGGGCACTATTCTGTTAGGCGTGAAGGCCGTGATCGCCGAGAGTTTCGAGCGCATCCACCGCTCCAATCTGGTCGGCATGGGTGTTCTTCCGCTGCAGTTCAAGGAGGGCGAGAACGCGCAATCTTTGGGACTGGATGGTTCGGAGACGTTTGAAATCACCGGTTTGAAAGACGGCGAGGCCAAGGTCGCGGACGTGTCGGCAACCCATCCCGGCGGCAAGAAGACCGAGTTCCAGGCGGCGGTGCTGTTGCTGACCCCGAAGGAAGTCGAATACTTCAGGCACGGCGGCTTGCTGCAGTACGTGCTGCGCCAGCTGGCAGCCAGGCAAGCCTGAATTCCAGGCCAGTGATTACAACGCAGGGGCGGCTTCGGCCGCCCTTGTCGTATCTGTCGCGCAGGAAACTGGATCCGTCCGCTACAACGCCAACTCTGGCGTCCAATGCGATTGGCGATTGCTCAATGCGCAT
>JBKJOY010000265.1:0-4141 GCA_046595415.1 Thermomonas sp. | reverse complement strand
CCGCTATGAGCGCACCACCCACCTGCATTCGTGGAATTCGGACTACCTGCTCAGCAACCTGTTGCTGTTCCACCTGCAGCGGCATTCCGATCACCACGAAACTCCGCGCCGTCGCTATCAGGTGTTGCTGCACCATGCCGACAGCCCACAACTACCCGGGGGTTACGCCAGCATGTTCTTGCTGGCCCTGTGTCCGCCGCTCTGGTTTCGCATCGTGAATCCGGTGCTGGCGCGCTGGCGCACGGCCTGATCGCATCCACCGAGGTTCATTCGTCATCGGGCCAGCGGATCGAAGGTTTCGCATCCATGCGCGGCATCGGCACCGCCGCAACTGCATTCCACACCTTGATCGCATCGACCGTGGCGGCCACGTCATGCACGCGCAACAACAGCGCGCCGCGTTGCGCAGCAATCAGATGTGCAGCGACCGAACCATGCACGCGAGCCTGCATGTCGTCCCGACCGGTCAACTCGCGAATCGTCCGCTTGCGCGACAGGCCGGCCGTCACTGGTACGCCAAGTGCGGTGAACCGTTGCAGCTGGGCCAGCAATTGCAGGTTGTGCTGGGTGGTCTTGCCGAAGCCAAAACCCGGGTCGATCAGGATGCGTTTCTTGTCGATACCTGCCATTTCCGCGACGAAGATGCGCTCGGCCAGGAAACGGTGCACATCGGCTACCACGTCGTCATAGTGCGGCGCGTCCTGCATCGAACGTGGCTCACCCAACATGTGCATCAGCACCACCGGCACGCGCAGCTCGGCCGCCGCTTCAAGCGCGCCTTCGCGACGGAGTGCATAGACGTCATTGATCATGCCGGCGCCTGCCGCGACGGCCGCATGCATCACTTCGGGCTTGGACGTGTCGATGCTGATTGGCAATGAGGTTTCGCGCACAAGCCGCTCGATCACTGGAATCACGCGGCGCAGTTCTTCCTGAAGTGCCACCTCATCGGCACCGGGGCGCGTGCTCTCGCCGCCGACATCCAGGATGTCCGCGCCCTCTTCTGCCAAACGCCTTCCATGCGCCACTGCAGCATCGACATCGAACTGCGAACCGCCATCGGAAAAAGAATCCGGGGTGACATTCAAGATGCCCATGATCCGTGGGCGATCGAGCGTGACCATGCGACCGGCACAGTCGAGTTGTGGGGATGTGTCGAACATGTGGCTCATATTCCGATGGTTTCGCTGGTGGTCGGGACCGGAAGCCCCACGGTTGCGCAGAATTCAGCCATTCTCGGGTCATGCTTGTAATGCATGAGCAACGGATCGATCAGCAGATTACCGATGCCCGGATCCTGCACTTTGTGGGCTTGATCCAGCCACTGGAATACCGCCTTGTCATCGCGCCGCAAGGCTTGTACCTGTGCAACCTGGAACGGGGCGACGTCGCCATAGTCCGTGATCAACAACGCCAAAGCCGTATCCGCAGCCTGTCGATCCTTGCCAATCTGCAGCGCCATGGCCCGCGCAATTACGTGCCAGACGCCTTCTGGTTCGTTGTTGGCGGCCTCAAGCGCCGCCTTCGCATCACCACGCTGGATTTCAATGATGGCCAGCTGTGCCCACGTCGAGTTTCCCTGCGGGCGCAGCGCAATGGACTTTCGAATCGCCGCTTCTGCCTCATCCATCCGCCCCAGCGCCGACAGGTAGGCGCTGTACCAATTCCACCAGTTGGGCGAATACGGATTTTGTTCGATGGCCGTGCCACTCTTTTCAACCGCCGCTGTCACCTGTCCCTGCAAGGCCAACATGCTGGCCAGGCTGAACTTCGTCTGCAGATTGGAAGGCGACAGCGCCAGTGCGCGCTGATATTCGTAGGTGGCCCCGGCCCAGTCCAGCTTGTTCTCCAGCAACCAGCCACGTGCAACGTGGGCATCGCCCATGTCCGGTGCCAGCGCCAACGCCTTGTCCCCTGCGCTTCGCGCCAGCGCATACGCCTTGCGCGCCTCGGCGCCTGTCAAGTAGAGGCCAGCCAGCGATGTACTGTTGCGCGACAAGGACGCCCATGCCATTGCATAGCGCGCGTCGATGGCGGTGGCGCGGCGGTATTCGTCGATAGCCTTGCGGGTATCGCGTTCGCTACCCATGTCACTGAAAAAGTTTCCGCGTGAGAAGGCGTCATAGGCATCCAGATTTCTGCTGGGTGGACGTACGCCCTGCACGTCGGCATTCGGCGACAGCAATGCGATGTTGAATACATCGGCTATCGACCTGGCAAGGTCATCCTGTAAACCGAACAAGTCCTTGTAGAGGCGATCAAACTGCCTCGTCAACACGGTGGCCCCGGTACGGGTATCAATCACCTCGGCGCGCACCCGGATCGTGTCTGCTGAGCGCTGCACGCTGCCGGTCAGCAGGTAAGCGACTTTCAGCTTGGCCCCGATGGTGCGCGGGTCGTCCTTACTGTTGCGGAACAGGAACGAGGACGACCGTGCGATGACCCGTAACCCTTCCATGGAGGAAAGCACGTCGATCAGGTTTTCGGAGATACCGTCGGAGAAGAATTGCTGATTCGGATCACCACCGGTGTTCACCAGAGGCAGCACGGCGATGGACTTCGAAGGCGCCTTCGATGCCTCGCTCAGCGCCCGCGCCTCTCCGGTGCGCGTGGCTTGCGCGACCAAGGCCGCCTCGCGTCGCGGCGACAGCACGAATTTGTCAAATGCGAAGTAGCCCAACGCGACCGCAAGCGCCACCATGATCGCCCGATCCAGCGTGCGCGCCTTCCGCTGCGAAATGGAAGCCGAAGTCGCCACGTCGGCATCGCGTTTCAGGCCATCCGCGGTGAACTCGAACACCCAGGCAAATACCATCGCGGGCACGAAGGCCACCACCAAGGTGATCACGAGTGCCCGCATCGCCCAGGAAGGTGCCTCGAATGCAGGTAGCAACGTGTCCCCGACCTGTACGGCCAGCCACGCTCCGACGCAATACAATCCGCCCATGCGAATGACATTCCGGCGCTTGAGTTCGGCCATGAATCCGCCGGTCATCATCGTCAGAAGGCCCCCATCGCCGGCCCTGCACCGACGTCCAACTGCAGTGTCTGCAATGAACGGGCGCGACGCAACTATTGTTCCAGTGGCGAAAAATGGCCGAAAAAAAAGCCGGGATCGCTCCCGGCTCTTTGCGGACGGATGATCGATCAGGTCTGCGCGGCGGGCCCGCCGATGATCATCGGCTTGGCTTCCTCGCGCGCCGTTCCGCCCGGGCTCCAACCCATCGGTGGTGGCGAGTCGCGGCCTTCCATGACGGCATCGATCATTGGCACATCGATGGTTTCGTATTCGAGCAGGAGCTTGGCCATCGTGTGCAGTTTGTCGAGGTTGGCGGTCAGGATCGCCGTGGTGCGGTCGAACGCCTTGTCCAGGATGGTGCGCACGACTTCATCGATCCGGCGCGCGGTGTCGTCAGAGACGCTCTTGTGCTGGGTCACCGAACGGCCGAGGAACACCTCGTCATCTTCCTCACCAAACGTGATCGGACCCAGTTCAGACAGACCCCACTTGGTCACCATGTTGCGCGCCATCTTGGTCGCGCGCTCGATGTCGTTGGAGGCACCCGTGGTGACTTTGTCCTGGCCGAAGATCAACTCTTCAGCGACGCGGCCACCGTATAGCGAGCACAACTGCGATTCGATCGCCGTCTTGTTGTAGCTGTAACGGTCGCCTTCCGGCAGGTACATGGTCACGCCCAACGCGCGGCCGCGCGGAATGATCGTGACCTTGTAGACAGGGTCATGCTCCGGCACCAGGCGGCCGACGATCGCATGTCCGGCCTCGTGGTAGGCGGTCAGGGTCTTTTCCTGCTCGCTCATCGCCATCGAGCGATTCTCGGTGCCCATCATGATCTTGTCGCGGGCCTTGTCGAAGTGCTCCATGCGCACGTCCTTGGCGCTCTCGCGCGCCGCGAACAAAGCCGCCTCGTTGACCAGGTTGGCAAGATCGGCACCGCTGAAACCAGGCGTGCCGCGGGCGATAGTCATCGCGTCGACATCGGCATCGAGCGGCACTTTGCGCATATGGACCTTGAGGATCTGCTCGCGGCCGCGGACATCGGGCAGATTGACCACGACCTGGCGATCAAAACGGCCCGGGCGCAGCAATGCCGGGTCGAGAACGTCGGGCCGGTTGGTCGCG
>JBKJOY010000098.1:0-8792 GCA_046595415.1 Thermomonas sp. | reverse complement strand
CCGTTTCCAACGAATCGCGCACGGATTGCAGCTGCTCCACGCTGGCGTCATCCGCGTGCTCCTGCAACCACAGGCGCTGGCGCAGGATTTCCTGCATCGCCCCGCGTACCGGATCTTGTTGGTCGCCGGCAATCGCCTCGATTTCCTCGCGGGCGGCGCGAAGTCTGGTTTCCAGGGCGTCAGCGGCATCCAGCAGCTCGCGGATTGCGCGCTGGCGGAGGCTGGCGGGTCCGCGCAGGCGCCAGAGCAGTCCCCCTAGAATGACCAAGGCGCCGGCGGCGAGGGCAGCAAAAATGACTGGCAGGACGGGTTTCATGCCTCCAGTCTGCGACAGTGTGCTGGGAGCGGCAAACAGGACTGCTCATTCAGCCTGCAAGTTGGCCCCCAACCCTGGGACCGCTGCATGCCCCTACGGTTTGACGGGGAAAAGCAAGTCCCGTAACATTCTCCGGCTAATGTCCCACCCCGTGCCCGATGTGCTGGATGCTTGGCGAATGGTCGCGGCGCAGCGTGAATTCGAAGGTCGGATTCCACTTGCGGCGATGACCCGGCTGGGAAGCAGTTTGCTCGATACCGAAGGCGAGGTCCGGTTTCGGCTTGCGTTCGGCATCGATGCGTTGCGGGTGTCGTATGTCGAACTCGGGATTGATGCGGAGCTGCCGCTGGAATGCCAGAGCAGCCTGCAGCGATTTCTGTTGCCGGTGCGGATTTCACAGCGGCTGGGATTGATCCGCGACGAGGCCGATGAAGCGGCCTTGCCGGAGGAGTACGAAGCGCTGCTGGTGGATGCCGACGCCATGTTGCGGCCGGCGGAGTTGGTAGAGGACGAGTTGATATTGGCGTTGCCGGTGGTTGCGGTGGCGCCGGATGCCGAGGCGGTCGAGCGCGATTTCGCGCCTACCATCGAGGAAGCGGCTGCAGCCAACCCGTTCGCGGCGTTGGCGGGCCTAAAGAAGAATTGAAAGCAAGATTAAAGAAGTGAGTCCTTATTCGAAGTCAGCATACGGCTGACTATTCATCGCGGCTTGGCCGCACAGTTGTGGTCCCGTTTTCACAGTTTGGAGTTGCACGATGGCTGTCCAGAAGTCCCGCGTTTCCCCGTCCCGTCGTGGCATGCGCCGCGCCCATGACGCCCTGTCCGCCAAGCAGTTGGCCACCGACCCGACCAGCGGCGAGACCCACGTGCGCCACCATGTGACCGCCGATGGTTACTACCGCGGCAAGCAGGTCATCGCGCCCAAGGTCAAGGTCGTCGACGAAGAGTGATCCACGGCCGCAAGGTCGTGTGAGTGTCCAAGCCCGGCCGCGCCCTTTGGTGCGGCCGTTGGTGTTTCTGCGTTTCGCGTCATTAGGCTCGCCGCGCTACCGTGGCAGGCCCGCCAGGAGCTTTCCGCATGACCCAGCCGTCCGCGTCGCCCCGCCTTTACTCCCGGATTGCCGGTACTGGCAGTTACCTCCCGGAAAAGGTGCTGACCAACAAGGACCTGGCCGAGTTCGTGGAGACCAGCGACGAGTGGATCACCTCGCGCACCGGCATCCGGGAACGTCATGTGGCGGCCGAAGGCGAGCTCACCAGCGACCTTGCACTCCATGCTGCACGGCGTGCGCTTGAAGCGGCAGGCGTGGATGCCTCCGAAATCGACCTGATCATCGTCGGCACAACCACGCCTGACCTGATCTTCCCGTCGACTGCCTGCATCCTGCAACACAAGCTGGGTATTGCCGGTTGTCCGGCATTCGACGTCAATGCGGCGTGTTCGGGCTTCATCTATGCGCTGACGGTGGCCGACAAGTTCATCCAGTCGGGCGCGGCGAAGACCGCCTTGGTGGTCGGTGCGGAAACCCTGACCCGGATGTTGGACTGGACCGACCGAGGTACCTGCGTGCTGTTCGGCGATGGCGCGGGTGCTGTGGTGCTGAAAGCGGACACCGAGACCGGCATCCTGAGCACCCATATGCATGCCGATGGCAGCAAGAAAGAGCTGCTGTGGAACCCGGTCGGCGTCTCCACCGGGTTCAAGCCGGAGCAACACAATGCCGGCGTGCGCGTGCTGATGACGGGCAACGAAGTCTTCAAACATGCAGTCAAGGCGCTCGACAGCGTGGTCGATGAAGCGTTGCAGGCCAATGGCATGACCCGCGACCAACTCGACTGGCTGGTTCCGCACCAGGCGAATTTGCGCATCATCGAAGCGACTGCCAACCGTTTGGCGATGCCGATGGACCGGGTCATCGTGACGGTCGACCGGCATGGCAATACGTCATCGGGCTCGGTGCCGTTGGCGCTGGACGAAGCGGTGCGCTCCGGCCGGGTGCAACGTGGCCAGCTGGTGCTGCTGGAGGCGTTCGGTGGCGGCTTTACATGGGGCTCGGCGCTGCTGCGCTATTGAGTCAGGCGCGCGACATACGCGCCGGTACTGACGCGTTAGAGCAATTACTCGTATCATGCGCCTCCGCATGAGGGGCTCTTTCCGCGCGTGACTGCTTCCAAGACATCCACATCGCTGGCGTTCGTGTTTCCCGGTCAGGGTTCGCAGTCGGTCGGCATGCTTGCCGAACTGTCCGAGCTGCATCCGGTGATTCGCGCCACCTTCGACGAGGCGTCCACCGGCGCTGGCGTTGATCTTTGGGCATTGTCCCAGGCCGGCCCCGAAGCACAGCTCAATCGCACCGAGTACACCCAGCCAGCATTGCTGGCTGCGGGCATTGCGGTCTGGCGTTTGTGGCTACAGCAGGGTGGCGTGCAGCCGTCGGTACTCGCTGGCCATAGCCTCGGCGAATACAGCGCGCTGGTGGCTGCGCAAGCGCTGACCTTGCATGACGCGGCACATCTGGTCCGCATTCGTGGCCAGTTGATGCAGGCTGCCGCGCCCACTGGCACCGGCGCAATGGCGGCCGTCCTCGGCGCCGAAGATGCGTTGGTGCGCGAGGTGTGCGATGCGGTGTCCGGTACCGACGTCGTGGTACCCGCCAACTTCAACTCACCGGGGCAGATCGTCATCGGTGGCCATGCCGCAGCCGTGGATGCTGCGCTGGCGATGCTCGCCGAACGTGGTGTGCGCAAGACAGTCAAGCTCGCAGTCAGCGTGCCGTCGCACACACCGCTGATGCGCGATGCCGCCAATCGCTTGACCGACACGATGGCGGGTCTTGCCTGGCAATTGCCGTCGATTCCCGTGGTGCAAAACGTCGACGCCCGGATCCACGCCAGCATCGATTCGATTCGTGACGCATTGGCACGCCAGCTCTACCTGCCGGTGCAATGGACCGACTGCGTGCAGGCATTGGCAGCGCGTGGCGTGACCCGGATCGGCGAATGCGGCCCGGGCAAGGTGTTGGCCGGATTGGCCAAGCGCATCGACAAATCATTGGAAGCGCGCGCGTTGGGAAGCGTGGGCGATTTCGAGGCTGCCATCGGGGAATGGACAGAATGAGCGAGCAAGACCTGAAAGGTGAGATCGCGCTGGTCACCGGCGCGTCGCGCGGGATCGGTGCGGCGATCGCGGATGAATTGGCAGCGCGTGGCGCGACCGTCATTGGCACCGCAACCTCGGATGGCGGTGCACTCGCGATTGGCGAACGACTGGCCAGCGTCGGTGGCCATGGTCGGCGCCTGCAGGTCAACGAAGTGGGAGCGGTCGAAGCATTGATTGATGCCTTGTCCAGCGAATTCGGCGGCATCTCCATCCTGGTCAACAACGCCGGTATCACCCGTGACAACTTGCTGATGCGGATGAAGGAGGAGGACTGGCAGGCGATCATCGACACCAACCTGACCAGTGTCTTTCGCAGCTCCAAGGCCGTGTTGCGCGGCATGATGAAGGCGCGCAAGGGCCGCATCGTCAACATCGCATCCGTGATCGGCGTGACCGGCAATGCAGGGCAGGCCAATTACGCCGCAGCCAAGGCCGGCATCATTGCCTTCAGCAAGTCGCTGGCCAAGGAAATCGGTTCGCGCGGGATCACCGTGAATGTGGTGGCGCCGGGCTTCATCGCTACCGACATGACCGCTGACTTGTCCGAGCAGGTGCGCGACGCGATGCTCCAGCAGATCGCGCTCGGTCGCCTCGGTGAGCCCGCGGATATCGCAAAAGCAGTTGCGTTCCTGGCCGGGCCGTCCGCGGCATACATCACCGGCGAAACCCTGCACGTCAATGGCGGCATGTACATGGCCTGAGCTTTCCATGCGGGGCTGTCGCGTCCCGGCTTGCGCCGGCCGGCTTTCCCGTACACTACCCACCTGAAACAACCGACTCCCGGGAGGAGTAAACCAACATGAGCACCATCGAAGAACGCGTCAAGAAAATCGTGGTCGAACAACTGGGCGTCAAGGAAGAAGACGTCACCACCAGCGCGTCATTCGTTGACGACCTCGGCGCGGATTCGCTGGACACCGTTGAGCTGGTGATGGCGCTCGAAGAAGAGTTCGAGTGCGAGATCCCGGACGAAGATGCCGAGAAGATCACCTCCGTGCAGCAGGCGATCGATTACGTGAAGGCCCACGTCAAGGCTTGATGCCGGGATTGGGGTACCGCGCCGGGGCCGCTGATGCGGCCCCGTGCGTTTGTGGGTCTGGCGGCGTCATCGCCGTTTCATAAGAAATACAAGATCACTCTGAGGAAACGTCATGTCGAAGCGACGCGTCGTGGTGACCGGAATGGGCATGTTGTCGCCCTTGGGCAATGACCTGGCCAGCAGCTGGGACGGGATCATCAATGGCCGGTCCGGGATTGGACCGGTGACCAGTTTCGATGCATCGACATACCCGACCCGGATTGCCGGCGAGATCCGCGACTTCGATGTCACCCAATGGGTGCCGCCGAAGGATGCGAAGAAGATGGACCCGTTCATCCACTACGGGGTTGCGGCGTCGATGATGGCGATGCAGGACGCTGGCCTTGAAGTCACTGACGCCAATGCCGAGCGCATCGGCGCGATCCTTGGGTCGGGTATCGGCGGCATCCTCGGTATCGAGGAAACCGCGGTCAAGTTGCACGTGGGCGGGGTACGCAAGATCAGCCCGTTCTACGTGCCCAGCACCATCATCAACATGCTGCCCGGCCAGGTCAGCCTGCTGACCGGCATCAAGGGCCCGAATTTTTCCGCAGTCTCCGCTTGCGCGACGGCCAACCATTCCATCGGCATGGCGATGCGCTTGATCCAGTACGGCGATGCCGACGTGATGGTCGCCGGTGGCGCTGAACGCGGCAGCTCGCCGACCTCGATGGGCGGCTTCTGCGCGATGAAGGCCATGAGTACCCGCAATGATGATCCGCACGCGGCATCACGTCCGTGGGATGCGGACCGCGATGGTTTCGTACTGGGCGATGGCGCCGGCGTGCTGGTGTTGGAGGAGTACGAACATGCGAAGGCGCGCGGCGCGCGCATTTATTGCGAGCTGGCCGGTTTTGGCGCATCCGCCGATGCATTCCACATGACCGCGCCCAGTGAGAACGGCGAAGGCCCCGCGCGTTGCATGGTCGCTGCGTTCAAGGACGCTGGCATCAACTCAGATGAGATTGGCTATCTGAACGCGCATGGCACCTCGACCCCGCTTGGCGACCTGGCTGAAACCCTGGCGATCAAGCGAGCACTGGGCGACCACGCCTACAAGACCATGGTCAGCTCCACCAAGTCGATGACCGGCCATTTGCTTGGTGCCGCAGGCGGCGTGGAAGCGATCTTCTCGGTCAAGGCACTGCAAACCGGGATCATTCCGCCGACCATCAATCTGCAGACGCCGGGTGAAGGTTGCGACCTGGACTATGTGCCGAACACCGCGCGCGAGGCCAAGGTCGACGTGGTTGTGTCGAATGGATTCGGCTTTGGGGGCACCAACGGCACGTTGGTATTCCGACGTCTCTGATGGCTCATCTTGCCCCTGATTGCAGGGTCAACGTTGGGTGCGGTGCGCATCTCTGATGATCACCCGAATCCTTGCCGCCGACATCGACCTGCTGGCCCTGCATCGGCTGGCACCGGATCGCTATCCGGTGCTGTTCGAATCCAGCGCCAGCGGCGCGCACGGCCGCTGGGACATGTTGCTGGCGCATGCCGGGGAACGCCTGCAGTTGCAGCCTGATGGCGTAGTCCGTGATCATCATGATCAGGTCCATGCGGGCACGTTCCTCGACGTGCTGGACGGGCATTGGCGCGCACTGCGATGCATGCGCGAGGACGATGCCACATGTCCCTTCCGTGGCGGCTGGGCCTTGTTCCTGAGCTACGAACTTGCCGCCCAGGTCGAACCCGTCCTGCAGTTGCCGGCTGCCGATGGCGGCTTGCCGGTCGCATGCGCGTTGCGTTGTCCGGCCGCGGTGTTGCGCGATCGGGTGAGTGGCGAATGCATCGCCATCGCCGAGCGCGAACACGCGGGTTGGCTGGATCGCATTCAAGCCGACATCGTCGAGACGCGTGCCATGCTGCCGTTGCCGGCATGGCAACCGCCGGTCGAGGTGCAGGAAGAACCAGCGCAGCGCTTCACCGAAGGGGTTTCACGCATCCTGGAGTATCTCGCTGCCGGTGACGTATTCCAGGTCAACCTGTCGCGGGGCTGGCGGGTCAGTTTCGTGCAAACGCTGCAACCCGCCGCGCTGTTCCAGCGCCTGCGTGAGAACAATCCCGCGCCATTTGCCGGCATCTTCCATGGCATCGCATCCGATGGTCCGGGCTGGAGCGTGGTCAGCGCGTCGCCGGAACGGCTGGTGTCCGTGCAGGGGCGTGAGGTCGCGACCCGACCCATTGCCGGCACCCGCCCGCGTTTCGATGGTGATGACGACGCCGCGCGCATCAGCGAACTGGTCGGCCATCCGAAAGAACGCGCCGAACACGTGATGCTGATCGATCTGGAGCGCAACGACCTCGGCCGCGTGTGCAGGCCGGGCAGCGTGGTGGTGGATGAATTGATGACGGTCGAAAGCTACGCGCATGTGCACCACATCGTCAGCAATGTGCGCGGTGAGTTGCGGGATGAGGTGACACCCGGCGCGGTGATCGCAGCGGTCTTTCCCGGCGGCACGATTACCGGCTGCCCGAAGATCCGTTGCATGCAGATCATCGCCGAACTCGAAGGTCAGGGCCGCGGTGCGTACACAGGTGCGATGGGCTGGCTCAACCGCGATGGCGACATGGACCTCAACATCCTGATTCGCAGCGCCGCAATCGAAGCCGGCGAGCTGCGCTTCCGCACTGGCGCCGGCATCGTGATCGATTCCAATCCGCAACACGAACTCGACGAAACCCGGGCCAAGGCGCGCGGCATGTTGCGTGCACTGGGGGTGGCGGGATGAGCGTGCGCCTCTTCAGTGGCGGGATGCCGGTGGCCGCCGTTCCGGTGGATGACCGTGGCCTGGCCTACGGCGATGGCGTGTTCGAAACCATGCGCGTGCATGCGGGTCGCGTGCCGTTGTGGTCGCGTCATTGCGAGCGCTTGCATCGTGGCGCGCAACGACTGGCGATGCCCTTACCGCGAATGAGCATTGTCGAGGCGCAGATCGATGATCTCATCAACACCTGCGCCGCGGGTGTGCTCAAGTTGCTGGTCACGCGCGGATCCGGTGGCCGTGGCTACGCGCCGCCCGACGAATCAACGCCGACATGGCTGCTTGCCTTGCATCCGCTGCCTGCCTTGCCCGCGCAAGGCTTGCGACTGCATTGGTGCGAGACGCGCCTTTCTGTGCAACCCCAGCTTGCAGGCATCAAACACTGCAACCGGCTGGAACAGGTGCTGGCACGCGCCGAATGCGTGCAGGCTGGATGTGACGAAGGCCTGATGCGTAGCAGTCCCACGGACGTGGTATGCGCCACTGCCGCGAACCTGCTTTTGTTGCGCGATGGCGTGTGGTTGACGCCGCCGGTCGAGGCTTGCGGTGTTGCCGGAGTATGCCGCGGCTGGCTGGTGGAACAAGGCCTGGTCGAGGTTGCGGCGCTGACCCCGCGGCAGGTCGAAAATGCCGACGCGTTGGCCCTGTGCAATGCGGTGCGCGGTATCCTGCCGGTGGCATCGTTGGCTGATTGCGGTTGGCCTGCACATGCCGCCGTCACCGTGTTGCAGGCGCATTTGGCCGAAGCATTCCCCATGTTCCAAGTGACCCAGGAGGTTGCGTGAGTCGTCGTTCATCCAATGCTTCCGGTGGCGCCATGAAGCGATTCCTGGTCCTCCTGCTGATGATTGCGGTCGCAGCGGGCGCCTGGACTTGGCAGCGTTACCAAGGGTTTGCAAATGCACCCCTCACCGGGGTCGAGGCGGGCGACAGCCTGCTGGTAGCCCGCGGTGATTCGCTGGAATCCGTGTTGCGGAAACTGCAGGCTGATGGCGTGCACACGGGCGAACCACTGCAGTGGAAGTTGCTGGCACGCAAGCTGGGCGCCGCCGGCAAATTGCAGGTTGGCGAATACGCGTTGCAGCCCGGCATCAACGCGCAACAACTGCTGGTTGCGATGCGTGATGGCAAGGTCGTGCGGCGCAAGTTCACGATTGTCGAAGGCTGGAATATCCGTGACCTGCGTGCGGCGCTGGCCAAGGTCGAGTTGCTCCGGCATCCATTGAATGACATGGACGATGCTGCGCTCATGCGCGCGCTTGGCCATGCCGGCCAGCATCCGGAAGGACGTTTCCTGCCCGAGACCTATGCGTGGGTGCGCGGTGACAGTGATCTCGATGTATTGCGACGTGCCAATCAGGCGATGGACAAGACGCTGGATACTGCATGGTTGTCGCGCGCCGAAGACCTGCCGTTGAAGTCGAAGGACCAGGCGTTGACGCTGGCCTCGATCATCGAAAAGGAAACCGG
>JBKJOY010000111.1:0-3646 GCA_046595415.1 Thermomonas sp. | reverse complement strand
GCCGCAGGACGTCTTGCAATACCTGCCGGGCGATGGCGCCACCGTCGGCGCCGCGCTGACGCGTGATCCACGCGTGGATGGCGTCTGCTTTACCGGCAGCACCGACACCGCACGCCTGATCAACCGCGCCTTGGCGGGCCGTGACGCCGGCCCCATCGCCACCCTGATTGCCGAAACCGGCGGCCAGAACGCGATGATCGCCGACTCGTCTTCGCTGCCCGAACAAGTGGTCAAGGACGTACTGGGTTCGGCGTTCACTTCGGCAGGGCAGCGCTGCTCCGCCGCCCGCGTGCTGCTGGTGCAGGAAGACATCGCCGACAAGGTGATCCACATGCTGGCCGGCGCGATGGCCGAACTGTCCGTCGGCGATCCCGGCCTGCCCTCCACCGATGTCGGCCCGGTGATTGATGACGATGCAAAGGGCATCCTGGTCGAGCATGCCGCGCGCATGCGCAGCGAAGCGAAATTCATCGCTGAGGCCAAGCTGGGTGAAGACACCGAACACGGCACGTTCTTCGCTCCGATCGCGTGGGAGCTGGCCACGCTTGCGCAGTTGGACCGCGAGAAATTCGGTCCGGCGCTGCATGTGGTGCGCTGGAAAGCGGACCAGCTGGATGCCGTGATCGATACCATCAACCGCACCGGTTACGGCCTGACGCTGGGCATCCATTCGCGCATCGACGCCACCATCGAGCGCATCGTCAGCCGCGCCAAGGTCGGCAACATCTACGTCAACCGCAACCAGATCGGCGCCGTCGTCGGCGTGCAACCCTTCGGCGGCCAAGGCCTGTCCGGCACTGGCCCGAAAGCAGGCGGCCCACACTACCTGCCGCGTTTCGCGACGGAAAAGACGGTGACCATCAACACTACTGCCGCCGGTGGCAACGCATCACTGCTCACGCTCGGCGATTGAGCCACTGATTCGGCTGCACACGAAAAAGCCCCGCTTTCGCGGGGCTTTTTCTTGGTTCAAGTCGCAACAATCAGAACTTGTAGCTGCCGCCGATCGAATACAGGTTGGCACTGCCATCGAACGAGCCGGTCAGGCGCGAACCGCTCGACGACAACGCGCTCACGGTCGGGGTATCGATGGTGATCCTCTGGTAAGCCGCGTCGATCGAGATGTGCTCGCTGGCGTGCCAGCTGAAACCAACCGAATACAACTGGCGATCGTTGTCGGGCAGGCGCGGCGTGCGGTCGAAATTGTTGGTCGGCGACTCATCCTTGGCGATACCACCACGGATGGTGAAGGCATCGTTGATGTCGTACTCCGCACCGACGCTATAGAACATGGTGTCCTGCCAGTTGAACGGTTCGGCACTGTCGGGCTGGAAGGGATTGGCGAAGTCGATGACCACGCTCTTCAGCGAGTGCCAGTCGGTCCGCTGCACGTCACCGTAGAAACGCAGTGCGTCGCTGGCGTTGAACTGCACGCTGACGGTGTCGATGGACGGCGTGGTCAGCTTGGCAGTGGCATCGCTATCCGAAAAACCGTTACCCAACACCAGCAACTGCGGAATCGCGGCGCGGCGCGGATCATTCGCCGGCAACTGCGAATAGGCTGCGGCGATGGCTTTGAAACCGGGCTGCGCGCCCAGGAACGCGGCCGGAGCAGTGAAGTCTGCCTTGCCATTGATGTCGTGATCGATTTCCGAGCGATGCGAATAGCCGACGCTCAGGTGCGCGTTCGGGGTGTACTGCATGCCGGCAACCCAGCCAATGCCGTTGTCGGCACCGGTGATTGAAACGGAGCCATCAGTCACGGGATTGCCAATCGTGCCACCCGGGACGCCAGCGGCGGCCAACAGGCGGCCGTAGTCAAGGGCATTGGCCAAGGTCACGTCGGCGCGCTGGTAAATGAAGCCTGCGCCCACCGAGAACTTGGGAGTGATCTTGACAGCTGCAGACAAGGTCAGGGCAGGAATTTTCAGATCCGATTTGGTGGCGTTGTACCGGCCGACCCAGGTCGGGTCATAGTCGGTTGACAGACCGAACGGCGCGCTGATGCTGGCACCCAGGGTCAGGCCCTCAAAGCTGCCAGTAAGCGGAAGCACGACCGCCATCGCCGGCACCAGGGTCGGGGCGCCCGGGTCACCGCCATTGCCGCCACCGATCGGCACGCACACGGTCGCGCTGACCCGTGTGCAGGAACTACCGGTGAACTTGGCGTTGAGATCGATCACGGTCAGATCGCTCTGCATCGTAAAGGAATCGAACTGGGCCATTGCAGCAGGATTGTTGGACACCACGGCGGCATCCTTGGCGACGGCGCTACCGGCGCCAGCGCGACCAAGCGCCTTGGCGCTGTTCTCGCGGAGCTGGAAGCCGGACGCACTTGCCTGGCTTGCGGCCAGCGTGCCGAGGATGGCAAGCGCCAACGTTGTAACGCGAAAACTAGGGGAATTGGTATTCATTGAATCGTCTCCGGAGACGCTGCTGCAAGGATGTGGATTGTTGCGATGGGCAGGTGACGCTAGACAGACGCATCCGCCATTCGTCATTGCGCATGGTGCTGCTAAAGCAGCCCCGCGACATACGACGCCGTATGCAATATACCGCGTAATTTAACCTGTTGCTAACAATTCAACGCCTTCAGGCTAAAGGTAGAGTAAGTGGATGTTCGTCGGCATCGACAACCGCAAGAAAACCACGATCCGCTGGGCGACGCCGTCGCTGTTCGCGACGCTCTGGCTGGCTTATGTACTGGTGGCGATGCGCGCGCCTGCATTGCGGGAGGGCACGCCAATGGACTGGGGCGTGCTGGCTGGCGGACTCGATTCCGCATTGGCGTGGCAACAGGCCATGGCCGATGGCAGCGTGTTGCGCTTGTTTTCGGCGCTGTTCCTGCATGCGGACTGGGTCCATTTGCTCGGAAACCTGGTGTTCCTGCTGATTTTCGGGCTTCCCGCCGAACGGGTCATGGGCGGCTGGCGCTTCCTTGCCCTGTTCCTGATCGGCGGCGCGGCGGCCAATCTGGCGGCCGTGCTCGCGATCGACGCGCCCGACCGGGTCATCATCGGCGCCAGCGGTGCTGTATCGGCCGTGATTGGTGCCTATCTCGCCCTATTCCCGGGCGCTAAACTGGGCGTGGTACTACCGCTGGGATTATTCCTGGAATTCGTGCGCGTGCCGGCTTCGCTACTGATCGGCCTGTGGGCACTGCTGCAAGTCGTGTTCGCCTACAGCGGTCCGGCACTCGGCGCGGTGGCGTGGCCGGCGCACATCGCCGGCTTCCTGTTCGGCATCATCTTCGCGTTGGTGACGCGGGCGGCCATCGCACGGCGCTTGCGCCACCGTCGCGGTTACTGAGTTTTAGCAGCGACCTTGGGCGCAGCCTTCGCCGGCGGTGGCTTGCTGACGGCAACCCCGGCCAGCTTCTTCAATGCTTGTAGCGCCGATGTGATCGGGGTTTGGCCCGGCAGCACGTCACCGGCGTTGTCACCTTCGAACACTTCCGTCTCACCCTGCAGATGACGCGGCAGTGCGGCCTCGCTCACGGGCCGTGCCGATTTGCCGCCGCCGTCAGGCTTGAGGACGATATCCGGGACGATCCCCAGCGCCTGGATGGAATGACCGCTCGGGGTGTAGTAACGCGCAGTGGTGAGCTTCACCGAATCGCCGTTGTCCAGCGGCAACAGCGTTTGCA
>JBKJOY010000366.1:0-3251 GCA_046595415.1 Thermomonas sp. | reverse complement strand
CTGTCTGTGGAATCCGGGGCAGTCCACGCGGACCCCTTTTTTTTGGCGCAAAAAAAGGCCTGGTCACAGGAAGGTGTCTTTCACCACTGTCTCAATCTTCGTGACGGGGCACATGTCGGTGTACTTGTCGAACGAAGCCGAAACCTCGGGAGGTTCACGCAATGGTGCGGAAGCAGGCACGCGGAATGGCGCGCTGCTCATAGAGCTAACCTCGAACGCGATCGGGACCTTGGCACGGCATGAAATCGGTACGCCATCGAACTCGTTGAGTGTCGCCCACTTGGCGATGGCATTGCGTGCAGATTTGTCCAAAAGTCTGGCGTCGCGATCAGGTTCGGTCGGATACACCAAGTCCACTTGAACGGCCTTGCCTGCCTCGTCGAACAACACCGCGTAAACCAGGATTGCGCGGACACCACGTTGATTCACGTCAGTCGGGATTTCCGGTGGCGGGTGCGAGGCAAAGAACTTCTTCAACGATTCGCCAGAGCGGGATTGCTCGGTCACCTCCTCGATCCGCAAGGCAAAGCCACCTTGCGTAGTGGGCACCGCTATTGCCTTGATGGTCTGTGCGATCGTCCCCGTTAGCGACTTGCCCTGCCAATGCGATGGTTTGTAGTGCCATGTCGCTATGCGCTTGCGCATCATGACCTGGATCGCTGCGGGCAACGATGCATCAGGCTGGATGTCGCCCAACGTGCCATCCACGTTCACGATGGCCTTGAAGTCGAGTTGCATCAGTTGCGGTGATGCCGGCTTCGCCACGAGCTTGGGATTCGCTGCCATCGAAGTACCGGACATGACCGCCGCGGATCCAATCAATAAAGCGCAGAAGCTCCTCACCCGCACTTCGAATACCCACAGTTCAAACACGTCGCACACCCGTCCATCAGCACCAGCGCCCGGGTGCTGCACTTGTGGCACATGGTCGCGGTAGGCGGGAAGCTGGTGCCGTCGCCGGTGACTTCGATGTCTTCTTCGTCGCCGCTGCCGGTGCCAGCAGGCGAGGCGCTTACGTCAGAGTTTTTTTTTGAGCGCTGCTGGGTGTCGTACGCGCGGCGCTTTTCGGCGATCAGGGCACGGTGGTGGTCGCTCATTTCCGGGTCGTGCATCATCCCGATCGACTTCAGGTGGTCTTCGATGATCATGCCCAGTTCGGCGACCAGCGACGGCATGTACACGCCACCGGCCTTGAAGTAGCCGCCCTTGGGGTCGAACACGGCTTTCATTTCCTCGACCAGGAAGGTCACGTCACCGCCCTTGCGGAACACGGCGGACATGATCCGGGTCAGCGCGACGATCCACTGGAAGTGGTCCATCGACTTGGAGTTGATGAACACCTCGAACGGGCGGCGGTGTTCATGGTCGGTGCCGGCATTGAGCACGATGTCGTTGAGGGTCACGTACATCGCATGTTCGACCAGCGGCGACTTGATCTTGTAGGTGGAACCGACCAGCACTTCCGGGCGCTCGATCCGCTCGTGCATCTGGATGACGTCCGCGCCCTTGGCCAGTGCGGCTTCGGCGACTTCGCGGGTAATGGCTTCGGCCTTGACCATTTCCTTCGCCTTGTCCTCTGGGGTGACGACGGCGTAGCCCTTGATTTTCTTGTCGATCCTGACGGCCATGTGCGGTTCCGGTGCCTTTCTTGATGCGTATCGGTGTGGGGTTGAGTGCAACCTCCTCCCGCGAACGGGAGGAGGTGCGTGGTGCTTCTACTTCTTCGCAGCCTTCTTGGCAGCTTTCTTCGGTGCGGCTTTCTTGGCAGGTGCTTTCTTTGCAGCAGCCTTCTTGGGCGCTGCCTTCTTCACTGCCTTGTTCACTGCTTTCTTGACCGCTGCGGTCTTGGCACTGGCTTGCTTTGCAACCTTCTTGACCGCTTTCTTGACTGCCGCTTTCTTGGCCGTGGCTTCCTTCGCGACCTTCTTGACGGCTTTCTTCACTGTCGCCTTCTTGGCGGCGGCTTTCTTCGTGGCTTTCTTCACGGCCTTCTTGGCAGCGGCCTTCTTGCCGGCGCCCTTGGCCTTCAACGCAGCCGTTTCCTTCTTTGCTGCCGAACTGGCGCTGGCCAACTTTTTCTTGGCGCTGGCCACCGTGTCCTTGACCGACTTGCTGGCGGACGCGGTGCGCTTGGATACGGCTTTCTTGACCTTGGCGACGTCAGCCTTGACCGTCTTCTCGGCACTCTTGGTGGCTTTGCTCACTGCTTTCTTCGCTTTCGTCGCAGCTTTCTTCATTGAGTCGACCGCACCTTCTGCAGTGGACGCGATGCTGCTGCCGACATTGCTGACGGTTTCTTTCACGGTTTCAGCGGCATTGGACAGCGTGGCCGCAACTCCATTTCCATTGCTCATGTGCCCTTCCTCGGATCGGTTTGGGTTGGTGGGTACAACAACGTGATGCTATACCCGGAAACGCCGTGCGTGCAGCGTGACGGACACGCATCGCAACATCGAAGCGCCCAACCCCAGGAAGCGCATCGAGCGATCTTCAGAACTTGCCGTGATGTTTCATCAAAATTTACCGTAGTAGCCTTCCTTCAATGCATCGAACAGATTGGCGGCGGTGTGCATTTCGCCGTCGTATTCGATCTGCTCGTTGCCCTTGACCTCCACCACCTGGCCGTCTTCCAGCTCGAAGCGGTAGGTGGTGTTCTCCAGATCCGACTCCTTCACCAGCACGCCCTGGAATGCAGCCGGGTTGAAGCGGAACGTGGTGCAACCCTTGAGGCCCTGCTCATGGGCGTAGCGATAGATGTCCTTGAACTCTTCGTACGGGTAGTCCGTCGGCACGTTCGCGGTCTTGGAGATGGAGGAGTCCACCCACTTCTGCGCGGCGGCCTGCACGTCGACGTGTTCCTTCGGGCTGATGTCATCGGCGGCGATGAAATAGTCGGGCAGCTTGGCCGCGGCGTCTTCGGAGTACGGCATCGCCTTCGGATTGACCAACTCGCGATAGGCCAACAGTTCGAACGACCACACGTCGACCTTTTCCTTCGACTTCTTGCCTTCGCGGATCACGTTGCGGCTGTAGTGGTGCGCGAACGATGGCTCGATGCCGTTGCTGGCGTTGTTGGCCAGGCTCAGCGAGATGGTGCCGGTCGGTGCGATGGAGCTGTGGTGGGTGAAACGCGAGCCGACTTCGGCCAGTTCCTCCACCAGTTCCGGCGCGACCGTGGCGATCTTCTGCATGTAGCGGCTGTACTTGGCGTGCAGCAGCTTGCCTTCGATCTGCTGGCCGACCTTCCAGCC
>JBKJOY010000302.1:0-2984 GCA_046595415.1 Thermomonas sp. | reverse complement strand
GTTCCAGTTAAGCGTGTGGCACGAGCTTGCACGTATACCGTACGGCGCCATGATCAGTTATGCAGAGCTGGCGCAGCGTGTCGGCAATCCCACGGCGACGCGTGCGGTGGGTGCGGCGAATGGCCGCAATCCGCTGCCTATCGTGCTGCCTTGCCACCGCGTGATCGGCGCCGATGGTGCGCTGACCGGCTTTGGTGGCGGCCTGCCGGTGAAGCATTTGCTGCTGGAACTGGAAGGCGCGTTGCTGGAACCGCAGCAGGGATTGTTCGGCTAAGCCAGCAAGCGCTTCATCGCAGCGCGATAGCGTGCAGCAACGGCTTCACGATCCCGGTGACGCCCATGTTCGACCACGCGTACGCCGCCGATTTCAACCTCGCGCACGATGTTGCGGTTGCCGCTGAACAGCCAGCGATCGACGACATCAGCGCGGGTCGCTCCGGCAAGGATCGGCGCGTCGGCGTCCAGCGTGATGCGCTCGGCGGTATCGAAACCGGTGCTGTGATTCGCACTGGCCACCACACCTTGCAGCAAGGTTTCACCGACACTCGGCACCTGCGCCGACACGGCGATATTCCGCTGCTGCGTGCGCAGGCGCTGGCCATATTCCAGCCAGCGCAATTCCTCGACCGGCGAGACCGAACTGTTGGAATCCGAGCCAATGCCCCAGCGGCCACCGGCCCCAGGGCCTTCCACATCAAGATAGTCGCGCAGCGGGAAAAATCCGTCGCCGAGATTCGCTTCTGTGGTCGTGCAGATCGCGACCGTGGCGCCGCTGCGGGCGATGCCCTGCACTTCTGCAGCGTCGAGATGCGTGGCATGCACCAGTGTCCATCGCGATGTGACATCCGCATGGTCGAGCAGCCACTGCACCGGCCGCGCGCCACGCAACGCGAGGCATTCGTCGACCTCGGCAGCCTGTTCGGAAATATGGATGTGGACGCGGCTGTCATCCGGCAATGCGGCCAACACCTCATGCATCGCCGCTTCCGGCACCGCGCGCAGGCTGTGCAAGGCGCAACCGATGCGCACGCCTTCGCCTTGCTCGCTGCGTAACTCTGCAAGCAGACGCAGGTAGGCGTCGACATCGTGGCCGAAGCGCTGCTGGCGCGCTGACAGGGCGCGGCCATCGAAGCCACCGGCCATGTACAGCACCGGCAGCAGGGTGATGCGGATGCCGGTCTCGCGCGCGGCGCGCAGCAGTGCCTGTGACATCGCATTGGCCTGCGCATACGGCTGGCCATCGGGTGCGTGGTGCAGGTAATGGAATTCGCAGACGCGGGTGTAGCCGGCTTCGAGCATCTCGACGTAGAGCTGGCAGGCCACCGCGTGTAACAAATCAGGATCAAAACGCGCTGCCATCGCGTACATGATTTCGCGCCAGGTCCAGAACGAATCACTGGGATTGGTCTGGCGTTCGGCCATGCCCGCCATCGCCCGCTGGAACGCATGCGAATGCAGGTTGGCGATACCGGGTAACGACCAGCCTGATGCGTGTTCGGTGACGGACACTGGGGGCGTTTGCATCCTTGCATTGTCGCGCAAACTCGATCGCCGCTGCGGTAGGCTGCGCGCACTGGAGGGCGTATGCACACGATGTTCTGGATCGGCTTGATGCTCGCGGTGCTAGCGCTGGTGGTGCTGCTGTTCAAGGGCGGCCGGCGTGGCGCAGATGGAGGCGACGCGGGATTTTTCGAAAGCGATGGCAGTGGTGGGCATGATGGTTCCGACGGCTGCGGGGACGGCGGAGGAGACGGTGGTGGGGACTGAACGCTGGGATGGCCTGCTGCTGGGGGTGACCCTGGCAACACTGGATACCGATGCCGGCTACGGGCTGGTCGAAGACGGTGCGCTGGGTTGGAAAGATGGCGTGATGGTGTATGTGGGTCTGCGCGGTGGGCTACCCGGCCAACCTGCAACGCTGGCCGATGAGGTCATCGAGGCCGATGGATTGGTCACGCCGGGACTGGTGGATTGCCACACGCATGTAGTTTTTGCCGGCGACCGAGCCGCCGAATTCGAACTGCGCTTGCAGGGCGCAAGTTACGAGGAGATCGCGCGCAGCGGCGGCGGGATCCTGTCGACGGTGCGCGCAGTGCGTGCGTCCAGCGAAGACGAACTACTGGCGCAGTCACTGCCACGCGCGCAGGCATTGCTGCGCGATGGCGTAACCACGCTGGAGATCAAATCGGGCTATGGCCTGGACTTCGACAACGAACGCAAGATGCTGCGCGTCGCGCGGCGGATCGGCACCGAGATTGGCATCGACGTGCGCACCACGTTCCTCGGCGCGCATGCGTTGCCGCCGGAGTTTGCAGGCAATGCGGATGGCTACATCGACGCGGTCATCGGGTGGTTGCCGCGCTTGCACCGCGAAGGCCTCGTCGATGCGGTGGATGCATTCTGCGAGGGGATTGGTTTTTCGCCGGCGCAGACACGGCGCGTGTTCGATGCCGCGCGTACGCTTGGACTACCGGTCAAACTGCATGCCGACCAGCTGAGTGACTTGGCCGGCGCGGCGCTGGTGGCGGAATTCGGCGGGCTGTCGGCCGACCACATCGAACACACCAGCGAAGCCGGTGTCATCGCGATGCGCAAGGCCGGCAGCGTGGCGGTCTTGCTGCCCGGCGCATTCCATGTGTTGCGCGAGACCAAACTGCCGCCGCTGGAGCTGTTGCGCGCACATGGCGTGCCGATGGCGGTGGCGACCGATTGCAACCCGGGCACCTCGCCGTTGCTGTCGTTGCGGCAGGCGATGCAACTGGCCTGCACCCATTTCAAGCTGACACCGGAAGAAGCCCTGCGCGGCGCGACCGTGCACGCGGCACGCGCGCTCGGTTTGCGGGATCGCGGCATGCTGAAGGTCGGGATGCGCGCGGATTTCGTGCGTTGGCAGGTCAGCCAGCCGGCCGAGCTCTGCTACTGGCTGGGCGGGCAACTGGTGGCGGACATACGCATCGCAGGTCGACTGATCACGCAGCAATGAC
>JBKJOY010000148.1:0-19131 GCA_046595415.1 Thermomonas sp. | reverse complement strand
CAATGCGATCTCGCGCGAGGCCGCGGATGAAAAAGGCATCGTGTCGGACGTGGCCGGCGATGCCGATGTGTTGCTGATGCCCAATCTGGAAGCCGGCAACATGCTGGCCAAGCAGCTCATCTTCCTCGGCAAGGCAGACGCCGCCGGGCTGGTGCTGGGCGCGCGCATCCCGATCATCCTCACCAGCCGTGCCGATAGCCGGCTGACCCGCTTGCTGTCCTGTGTCTTGGCGGTGAGAGTCGCCTGCGCCCGCGAACAGGGCATGTTTTCGTGAGCAGGCAGGATGCGATTGCCGTCATCAATGCGGGCTCGTCGAGTATCAAGTTCGCGGTGTTCAACGCGGATGGCGTAAGGCTGGAGCGGATGCTTGCGGGCAGCATCCGGGACATCGCTACCCAGTCGCCCAGGTTCATCGTCAAGAACGGTGCCGGCGAGGTGCTCAAGACCCGGGCATGGGAGCAGGGCTCTGCGCTGGGCCATGACGAGGCGTTGGCGTACCTGTTGGAGACAGTGCCTGCGATGTTGCAGGAGCACCGTATTTGCGCAGTCGGGCATCGTGTCGTGCACGGTGGCGAGCGATACTCCGTGCCGGTGCGGGTCGATGCCGGGGTGCTGCGCGAACTCGAAACGCTGATACCGCTGGCGCCGCTGCATCAGCCGCACAATCTCGCACTCATCCGGCGCTTGCTGGCCACCACACCGGACTTGCCGCAGATCGCATGCTTCGACACTGCATTCCACCACACCCAAGCATCGGTTGAACGTGCCTTCGCGTTGCCTCGCGAGATCACCGGGCGCGGCGTACGCCGGTACGGCTTCCATGGACTGTCCTACGAATACATCGCCTCGGTCATGGTGGAACACGATCCCAGGTTGGCCGGCAGGGTAGTCGTCCTGCATCTGGGCAATGGCGCCAGCATGTGCGCCATGCGTGACGGCAGCAGTGTCGCGAACACCATGGGCTTCACCGCACTGGACGGACTGCCGATGGGCACGCGCTGCGGAGCTCTCGATCCGGGCGTGCTGCTGTACCTGATGGCGGAGCTGAAAATGGAGCAGTCGCAGCTGCAAACCATGCTGTACCAAAAGTCCGGACTGCTGGGAGTGTCAGGCATCTCCGGCGATATGCGCACGCTTGAAACCAGCGATGCCGCGGGTGCCAGAGAAGCGATCGCGCTGTTCGTGCATGCCATCAAGCGTCAGCTCGGCGCACTGGCAGCGACGCTGGGTGGCCTGGATGGGATCGTGTTCACCGCCGGCATTGGCGAAAACAGCGTGCTCGTCCGCGAACAGGTTTGCCGCGACGCGGCCTGGCTTGGCCTGGAGTTGGACGAGGCAGCGAATCGGGCAGGTTCAGGCAGGATCTCGACCGCGTCCAGTGCCGTTTCCGCGTGGATTATTCCCACGGACGAAGAGTTGATGATTGCCCGACATACGAGCAGGCTCACCGTCGAGCGATGATGCTGTACTTCGCATAATGTCTATTATGTTATTTTCTTAGCGTTGCTCCGACCAAGGGCAGCCTCGCATCCATAGCCCGCCTGCCCGCGTAGTCATCTGTGAAACACTGTATTGACTGAAGACTTGCAACGCGCCTCAGGGGAACGAGATGGAATCGATCCATATCTCAGCAAGGAAATGGACCACGTTCCCAGTGGTTGCGCTCTTCGTGGCGCTTTCCGGGCAAGCAATCGCCGGGAGCCTCACGGTGAACGTGACCGGCCAAGGGAAACCGCTGGAGAACGCCGTGGTTGCCATCTATGCGGCCCAGGCTCCGCCGGCTGCGCGGCTCCCATCACGCGACATGGATCAACGCAGCTTGATCTTCCAGCCGCACGTGCTCGCGGTGCAGGTCGGCAGCGAAGTCAGGTTTCCCAACAGCGACAACACGCGCCATCAGGTCTATTCCTTTTCGCCCGCCAAAACGTTCGAGCTGCCGCTTTACAGTGGTACCAAGGCGAAACCGATTCATATGAATACGGCCGGCGTGGTGGAACTTGGCTGCAACATCCATGACTGGATGCTGGGCTATATCGTGGTGGTGGATACGCCCTACTTCGCCATGACCAATACCAAAGGCCAGGCCACCATTCAGGCGCCGCCAGGGAGCTATCGCCTAGAGGCATGGCATGAATCCCAGGCCGCGCCGCCTGGCCAGCGCACCAGCCAGCAAGTCTCCGTGAACGTCGCTTCGGCCTCGGCGCAAGTCGATATCCGGGTGAAGCCCGCAACGCCGAGCAAGCAGCCCGCCGATGATCGGCTGCGCGAGTTACAGAAGAAATTCCGGGCCGTGAAGCGTGAGCGATGAACCACGTCGCCGCATGATGCGGGGTCTTGGATTCCGCGCACGAATCCTGCTTGCATTCTTTGCGTTACTGGCAGGCGCGCTGCTTGCTACGCTCGGGATCGTCAGCCTTGCTGCAGACCGCAGCGTGCATGACCAACTGGCACAACGCCTGGAGCTCAGCGAACGGGTCTGGAACGAATTGCTGCAAGCGAATGCAGAGCGGCTGGTCGAATCGGTTTCATTGCTCGCCAAGGATTTCGCCTTCAGGGAAGCCGTCGCCACGAGTGACGACCCAACCGCCCAGTCTGCGCTGCTCAACCATGGCCTTCGCATCCATGCCGATGTCGCGTTGTTGTTGCAACCGGATGGCAGCGTTCGCAGCAGTGCCGAGGCTCATGACGCGAAGCGCACCGAGGCCGCGCTGGCGCCCGTGTTGCGCATGGCGGAGATGGGCGGCACGGCGACCGACGTCGTGCTGCTGGATGGCGAAGCCTTTCTGGTCGCCGTCGTGCCGGTGCTGGCACCCAGGCGCATTGCCTGGGTGGTCATGGGCGTGCGCTACGGGGAGGCGTTCGCAAAGCAATACAAGGCGATCATCGGGCTGGATGTCACCTTGCTTGAACCCGACAAGGAGCACTTCAATATCGGTGCTTCAACCTTGTCATTGCCACAGAAGCAAGCACTGGCGAGCACCCCCGTCACCAATGCCACCCAGCTCAACCTGGCCTCTGGGAATTTCGCGATCCGCGTATTCAATGCGGCGGAAACCGCGAATGGTGCGATCCGGGTCATGTTGCTGGCGGACATCGACCAGGCCATGGGTCCCAACCGCGTCCTCAAGCGCAACATCATGCTGTTGACCGCGATCGCAGCCGCGCTTGCCCTGTTGCTTGCCGCGCTGGTGGGACGCGGCATCAGCCGTCCCGTAAGTTTGCTGGCGGCAGCCGCAACCCGGATCGGGCATGGGGATTATGCCGAACCCTTACCGGTACATGGGCGCGATGAACTTGCGGAGTTGGCGACGGCGTTCAACTCGATGCAGGCAGGCATCGCACAACGCGAAGCACGCATCCATTACCAGGCCAGCCACGACGCCTTGACCGGATTGCCCAATCGCAGCACGGCCTTGCAACATCTAGACGCCGCCATCGCAAGATCTACATCCGCGGACGGCTCCTGCTGCGTCTTGATGCTGGACCTGGACCGGTTCAAGGAAATCAACGACACACTTGGCCACGCGTTCGGCGACGAAGTGCTGCACGACGTTGCCGCACGTCTTCAAGACGATGTCAGGGCGGACGACTTGCTGGCGCGCTTGGGCGGGGATGAATTCCTGGTGATCCTGGAAGGTGCCGGCGCGCAGACGGGCGCAGAACGCGCCCTTGCCCTGGTTTCATTGATTGCGCGCCCCTTTGAATTGGGAGAAGCGCAAGTCAGCCTCGATGTCAGCATAGGCGTAGCGGCGTTTCCGGAGCACGGAAGTGAAGCCGCAAGCCTGTTGCGGCGGGCTGATATCGCGATGTATGAAGCCAAGTCACTGCAGTCGCATGTCGCGATTTACCAGTCCGGGCGGGATGAACATCACCTGCGCCAGCTGTCCTTGATGGGCGATTTGAAATTGGCCCAGGAACGTGACCAACTGAGCGTTGCATTCCAACCCAAGATCGACCTGCGTAGCGGTAAGGTTGCGCATGTCGAAGCACTCCTGCGCTGGACGCACCCGCAGTTCGGCAAGGTCGGACCGGACGAGTTCATCCCGCTGGCAGAGCGCTCCGGCGTGATCAGCGGGTTGACCCGTTACGTGATCATTGAGGCGTTGCGGGTGACCGGGCCATGGATGCGCAGACAACTCATCGAAGCTGTTGCAATCAATCTTTCGCCGCTCGATTTGCTTGATCGCGAGCTACCCGCGTTCGTGCGCGAGCAACTGGAGAGCCATGCTGTCTCCGGACGAAGTCTGGTGTTCGAGATCACCGAAAGCACGGCGATGCGTGATCTTGGCGCTTCGCTTGCAACCATGCACGCGCTGCGGGCTTGCGGAGTGCGCCTTTCGATCGACGACTTCGGTACCGGCCATTCGTCGCTGGCGCAACTTCGCAGCCTGCCGGTGGACGAAATCAAGATCGACAAGAGCTTCATCACCCAGCTTGGTGGTGACAACGATGCTTCCGTGATCGTCCGCTCGGCCATCGAGATCGGCCACAACATGGGGTTGAGCGTGATTGCGGAGGGAGTCGAAGACGAACGCAGCCTGGCCATACTGAAGTCACTCAACTGCGACATGGTCCAGGGTTACTTTTTCTCCCCTCCCCTCGCGCCTGTGGATTTTCCGGTTTGGCACGCGCAATACACCCGAGACCACGAGGCACAAGCGTGATGCGTCGCCCTTGCCGGTCGAAGGCGGTCCCCTGCCTCATCGCCAGATTTGCGTGCTTGGGCTTGATGTGGGCAACGACGGCGCATGCAGGAGATCGCTTGCTGATAACCGGCGGCGCGACGCAACTCGAGGGCAGCGCGGGAGGCGGCATCGTGCCGTGGGCGGTGCTCTCCGGCTATGCGAGCGATGGCCAGCAAGGTGGGACTGCGTTCATCACGCGGGTGCAGACCGGCGATTACGCGCTTGATGCTGTCGGCGCTGCGTACGCCTTCGACAATCGCATCGAAGTGTCTTATGCACGCCAGGAATTGCACCTCGGCACATTGCGCGACCGGCTCGGCTTGCCAACGGCAGGATTCGGCATGGACATCGTGGGTGCAAAAGTGCGGCTGGCCGGTGACCTGATCTACACCCGCATGCCGCAGGTGGCTGTGGGCGTGCAGTACAAGCGGCAGCGTGATTTCGATGTGTCAAGGATCGTGGGTGCGCGCAAGGACAGTGGCATCGACGTGTATGTGTCGGCTACCAAATTGTTCCTTGCGGGCGCCGGAGGCCGCAACCTGCTGGTGAATGGCAACCTGCGCGCCACCAAGGCCAACCAGACGGGCCTGCTCGGATTCGGTGGTGATCGAAACCAGGATTACACGATAGTGTTCGAAGGATCCGCCGCGCTCCTGCTCAATCCTCGCTGGGCCGTCGGCGTGGAATACCGGCAGAAGCCCGACAACCTCGGATTCGCCAGGGAAGAGGCGTGGCGTGATGCCTTCGTGGGCTGGTTCCCGAACAAGCGCGTGGCGGTGGTCGCGGCCTATGTAGACCTTGGCAGCATTGCCACGCTACCGAATCAACGTGGCGGCTATCTGTCCCTGCAGCTCAGCTATTGAGTGCCATGAATACACGGCTCGCCCTCATTGTTCTTGCTGCCTTGTGCCTCGGCGGTTGCGCCAGCACGCCGCCAAATCCCGCGACCTACGAACAACTTGGCGGGGCCACGGGCGTCGAGGGAATCGTCGATGATCTTCTTGAAGCCATCCTGGTGGATGATCGGATCAATTTCCAATTCGCACAGACCGACATCGTCCGCTTTCGCGAAAAATTGATCGAGCAACTGTGCGTTGAGGCGGGCGGGCCTTGCACTTATAGCGGACTGTCAATGCAGGAAACCCATGCGGGTCGAGGCATCGATGACGTGCAGTTCAATGCGCTGGTGGAAGATTTGATCCACGTCATGGAACACCGCAACGTGCCTGTGCCTGCACAGAATCGATTGCTGCAGCGTCTTGCGCCTATGCACGGCGACATCGTCGGCAAACCGGCACTACGTCCCGCACCTACGCCTACCTCATCAGGGGTTGATGCGCCTCCGGCGGGATGATGTTGCGCATCGCCGCGAACGCATCCAATGCTTGCTTGCGGCTATCTGCCAAGTCGACGATGGGTTGCGTTGGATACCCGCGCGAAGCACCTCCACTTTGCCAGGGTGCATGCCGCTCCTGCGCCGGGCGGGAGGCGAGTTCCGGAACCCAACGCGCGATGTAATCGCCTGCCGCGTCGAACCGTTGCGATTGCAGCACGGGATTGAAGACCCGAACGTAAGGCGCCGCATCCACCCCAGTGCCCGCCACCCATTGCCAGCCCAACGTGTTGTTGGCCAGGTCCGCATCCACCAACGTATCCCAAAACCATGCCGCGCCGTGTTGCCAATGAGCGCGCAAGTTCTTGGTGAGGAAGCTGGCCACGATCATTCGCACCCGGTTGTGCATCCAGCCAGTTGCCCATAGCTCGCGCATTCCTGCATCGACAATCGGCACCCCGGTGCGCCCACGCTGCCAAGCCTGCAGGGAAACCTCGGGGACCTCGGCCCAAACAAACCCATCGAAACGCGGGTTGAAATTCTGCTCGGGCGTGTGCGGGAAATGATGCAGGACATGGTGGGCGAAATCGCGCCACCCCAATTGCCGGAGATAGGCGGCGCCGGCCTCGGGCAGTCTTTCAATGCTGCGTGCGATCGCCCAAGGGGATATCTCACCGAAATGCAGGTGCGGCGACAGCCGCGAGGTTCCGATCCTGTCGGGGAAGTCCCGTGAAACTGCATAGTCCGCCAATGTCTCATCGACGAAGTGTTGCAGCGCCTGCTGCGCGCCCGCTTCACCGGGTGTCCACTGGCTCCAGAAGCCGCGATCCCAAGGCAACGCGGGCGCCAAGCCCAACGCTGCCACCGGCAGCGCATCGGCGAGCGGCGCGTGCGCTTGCAGCCGATCCGGCGCAGGTATTGGATCAGGCAGGCGCAATTGCGCCAATGCCGTTCGCCAGTAGGGAGTGAAGACACGATACGGATCGCCCTGTTTGCTTTCGACCTGCCACGGCTCGATCAGCAGGCGGCCATTGAAACTTTCTGCTCGCACGCCAGCCTCACGCAGTGCCCGCTTGATGGCGGCATCACGTTGCTCGATGGCAGGTTCATAGCGGCGCGTCCAGAACACCGCTTCAGCGTTGCACTCGGCCGCTACACGTTGCAGTACCTGCAACGTCGGCCCACGCAACACGTTCAGCCGCGAACCGCATGCACGCAGCGAGGCATCGAGAGCGAGCAATGAATGATGCCGCCACGTATTCGACGCAGCGCCGGGGGCCCATGCACCCTCTTCTTCAGGCGCATGCACATACACGCAAACCGGCGTGTAGCCGCCGCGTAGAGCCGCCTGCAACGCCGGCTGGTCTTCGAGTCTCAGGTCATTGCGGAACCAGACGATGGCATTCGGCACGTGCAGGCAATCCCTTCGGCTAGTTGGCAGGCTTGCCACGCGGATCATGGATGAAGGCCAGCATGTCGGTCAGGACGGCAGGCGCCCGCTTGGGATCATAAAGCCCCGCCAGCGGCGTGATGTGGCCAGCATCTGGCAGCAGGTCGAGTGTCGCCGGCACGCCATGTGCGCGCAGGCGCTCGGCGAGCTCGATGCTGTCGACATATTCGACGACCTGGTCAGTCTTGCCATGGATCAGCAGGAAGGGCGGCTCGTCGCCATCGACAAAATTCACCGCTTGCGCAAGTGGCCACTGCGACGTCGCCCCGAACACATCCACCAGGTCACCCGTTACATTGAAATCGTAAGGACCCGACAAACCAATCACGCCCGCCAATGCCGCAGGTTTCATGCCCTGGCGTTCCAGATAGCGTGGGTCAGTGGCCAACAGCGCTGCAATCTGGGCACCCGCGGAATGGCCTGCAATGAACAGCTTGCCCGGGTCGCCACCCCACCCTGCCGCTTCGTCGTGGACACGCCGGACGGCGCGCGCGGCATCGTCCATGAACGCCGGAAACATGGCTTGGGGATAGGTGCGGTAGTCAGCCACGATCGCCAGCACACCGTTCTCCGCCAATCGCTGGCCGACGAATTTGTACTGGTCACGCGACCCGCGCTTCCATGAGCCGCCATAGAAAAATACCACCACGGGCGCGGGCTTCGCTTGCACGGACGTGGGCCGATACACATCCATCGACAATCCGACGTCGGGCGCGAACGCGATGGTCAGGCTCGGTGGTGGCAGGCCGCGATTGGCGAACCGGAAGACGGTCGCCTCGCATCCGGACAGCCATAGCGCCAGCATCGATGCTGCCGTCAACTTGATCCAATGTGGCTTGCGCAAACTCATCTCCAATCTATTTCGGACATCGCTGATACGGATTCACCCACCCTGCGGATGCAGGGTGAACGAGCTGAATGGTGGCGTGAGCTTGTGCATCCACTGAGGTGAAAGGCGCGTATAGGCCGTGAACCCACCGCACCGGACCCAACCGCTGCCAATGCCCAATATCCAACGCACCGTCGTCATGTTCGCTGGCCTGCTTGCAATCGCCGGCATGGCATTGGCTGGCCCAGCCGATGCCGCAGTGACAAATGAAGGCACGGCCTACAGGCTGGACGATGGCAAGCCTGCGTACCGTGAAATCCACCTGAGCTTCGAAAGTGTTGGCAAGCCGGCAAGGCTGGTCCTGTATCGCTGCATGGATGGAACGGCGTTCGCACGCAAGATCGTGGTTGAGCAGGAAGACGCACGGGCCCCGGATTTCGATTTCATCGACGGGCGCACCGGCTATCGGGAAGGTGCGCACGGCACCCGCAAGGGCCGCGATGTGTATTGGCAACAATCGAAGGGCGCCAAGGACCAGCGAAAAGTTTTGGATGCACCTGCCGATACCGTCATCGACGCAGGATTCGATGCGCTGGTGAAAACGCAGTGGGCGCAGTTGAACAGCAAGGAAGGGATTGGCGCGAGCTTTCTGCTGCCGAGTGCGATGCGCTTCCTCAAGGTCAAGATCCAGCGCATTGCCGGACCAACTACCCCTGGCATCACCAGGCTGCGCATGAAGCTGGATACCTGGTACGGCTTTGCGGCGCCGGATACGGACATCGACTACCAGACCAGTGACCGGCGTTTGTTGCGTTTCAAGGGCATCGGCAACATCCGTGACCGTCGTGGCCGCAATCAGGCGGTGCGCATCGAATTTCCGGGCGGTCTGCAGCCGCGCGTCTCAAGCGCGGCTGATATCGATGCCGCCCGCCGCATACCACTCACCGGCCGCTGTGGAGAATGACCATGAATGCAACTCAGGCCTTTATGACAACGGATGCTGCGGCAAGCGGTTCAGCATCATCCAGACAAATCCACCGCTGCCAGTTGCCGCAACCTGTCCACGCATGGCATAACATCCCGTCGCACTACCGCCGCCCCATCCGGGGCGGGCGGTCAAGCCTGCGAGGGGAATGGATGAGCACGTCAACACTGCAGGATCGCGAGGAACTCGCGACCGACGTCGATAACTGGCTGACTGCGGCGGGGCGTGGCGACCAGCGCGCCTTCGACTCGCTGTATCAGGCGACCTCCAGCATGTTGCTGGGCGTATGCATGCGCGTGCTGGGCGACCGCGGCGAGGCCGAGGATGTCTTGCAGGAGGTCTATGTCACGGTGTGGCGCAAGGCAGTGCAGTTCGATAGTGCACGTGCCCGCGCCAGCACCTGGATGGGCACGATCGCACGCAATCGCTGCATCGACCGTCTGCGCAGCCAGCCGGCAGCGGCGCTGCGCGCACCGATTGAATTGCTCGATTTCGCGGAAGATCCGTCGCCGTCGCCTGCGGCGGAAGCAGAGTCCGGCATGGAGCGCGCGCAATTGGACAACTGCATCAGCCAACTCGAGCCAAAGCGACAGGTCCTGATCCGCACCGCGTTCTTCGACGGTGCGACGTACGAGGAGCTGTCAGCGCGCTCGGGCTCACCGCTCGGATCGGTCAAGAGCTGGATCCGTCGTGGCCTGCTGCAACTTCGCGCGTGCCTAGAATCATGAACACGCCCATCGAGCACATCGACGACCACCTGCCACCCAGCGATGACGTACGCGCCGGCGAATACGTGCTGGGGGTTCTGGATGCCCAAGCGCGCCAGCAAGCGCAGTCACGCATCGCATCCGATCCGGGCTTTGCTGGCTTGGTCGAGCAGTGGGAGCAGCGGTTTTCCGCATGGGTGACACGCGCCGAGCCGGTTGCGCCATCGGCTCACGTCTGGCCGAGGATCCGCACCGAGCTGGGCTGGACGGCGGTGGCAAGCACGCCGACGGGCCTGTGGGACAGCGTCGGCTTCTGGCGTGGGGCGACCGCACTGGCGGCGGCGGCCAGCGTGGCAGCCATCGTGTTCGGCCTGCGCGGACCAACGCCTGCCGCCCTGCCCCCGCAACAGGTCGTGGTGCAACAGCCATTGCCGCCGCAGATTCCCGCGCCAACACCAGAAGCCGCCGCGCGCCCGGTCACCGTGCTTGCGACCGACGATGGCAGCACCGGTTGGATCGCATCCGTGGATATTGGCAAAGGCAAGGTGCACATGGTGCCGGTGCCAAGACCAACCGATGCCGGAGGCAAGGTTGACGAGCTGTGGATCATCCCGGCTGGCCAAGCGCCAATTTCGTTGGGCTTCGTGTCCAACGACAAGGCACACAGCATCGATATCCCGGCTGCCGTGCGTGACGCCTTCGTGGCAGGCTCGACGCTGGCAGTGACCCTTGAGTCGCAACAGGGCATGCCGCATGCCGCACCTGCCGGCCCGATCGTCGCCAAGGGCGGCATCGTCACGATCTGATCAGGTGCATCCATGCAAGGCTGGTGACCGTATAGACGGCATCAACCTTGCAGGATGCATTCGATGTCGGACCCAAGCGCCAGCCCGCGAGACGCCAGTGACCGACGAGTGACTGCGCAGATTGCAGTGAACTCACCAGCAAAAAGCTGGCTGCAGGCCGCGCGTCGCTGGTTCGACACCCAGGCGGATGACGCAACGACAGACGGTGATCGTGAAGACCGCATCGATTGGCTGCGTGCAGTGCCCTTCGTCGCGATGCACCTGGCCTGCGTGGCGGTGTTGTGGGTCGGCGTGTCGCCGGTTGCGGTATGGGTGGCGGCAGCGTTGTACGCGGTGCGGATGTTTGCGCTGACGGGTTTCTATCATCGCTATTTTTCCCACAAGACCTTTCGCACCTCACGCTTGGTGCAATTTGTCTTCGCGCTGATTGGCGCGTCGTGCGTGCAACGCGGCCCCTTATGGTGGGCAGCGCATCATCGCAATCACCATCGCAATGCAGACACCGCACTTGATCCGCACTCTCCAAGCCTGCGCGGCTTCCTGTGGAGCCACGCCGGATGGTTCCTGACTCCGCATGCCTTCCGTACCGATTGGTCGCGCATTCCAGACCTTGCGAAATTTCCAGAACTACGCTGGCTGGACCGTTACGACACGTTGGTGCCAGTCCTTCTGGCTGTCTTGTTGTATGGCTTGGGCGCAGTGCTGGAACACAGCCAGCCACAGCTGGGTACCACCGGCGCACAAATGCTGATCTGGGGTTTCTTTGTTTCAACCGTGGTGCTGTTCCACGCCACGGTGACCATCAATTCGTTCGCCCATCGATTCGGCAAGCGCCGCTTCGAGACCAAGGACGACAGCCGCAATAACGTGTGGCTGGCGCTGATCACCTTCGGCGAAGGCTGGCACAACAACCATCACTTCTTCCCCGGCACGGTGCGCCAAGGCTTTCGCTGGTGGGAAGTCGACGTCACCTATTATGTGCTCCGCGCGATGTCGATGCTGGGTCTGGTCAGCGACCTCAAGCCGATCCCGGAATGGGTTGCTGCGAAGGTGCGGGGCTGACATGCGCATCGCGGTCATCGGGTCCGGGATTTCCGGTCTTGCTTCTGCGTGGTTGCTATCGCGCAAGCATGATGTCGTGCTGTTCGAAGCCGGCGACTATCTCGGTGGCCATACGCATACACACGACATCGAACTCGATGGCCAGCACTACCAGGTCGATACCGGCTTCATCGTGCATAACCCGGAAAACTATCCGCTGCTGACCCGCATGTTCGATGAACTCGGCGTGCGCACACGACCCACCACCATGAGCTTCGCTGTGCACGGCGACCCGATGGCAGGCCGCGAGGCGTTGGAATACAACGCGACCTCGCTGGATGGGTTGTTCTGCCAACGCCGCAACCTGCTCTCGCCACGTTTCTGGGGCATGTTGCGCGATCTTCGCCGCTTTTACCGCCTGGCTCCGCGGTTGCTCGAGAGCAGCGATCCGGGTCCGACGCTGGGCGACTATCTCGATGCCAATGGCTTCGGCGCGATGTTCCGTGACCATCACCTGGTGCCGATGGCCTCCGCACTCTGGTCATCACCTTCAGCGCAGGTGCTTTCGTTTCCCGCGCGCTATCTGGTGCAGTTCATGGCCAACCACCACATGTTGCAAATCACTGGACGTCCGTCGTGGCGGGTCGTGGAGGGTGGTTCCAATGCATACGTCAAAGCCATGACCGCGCAGTGGAACGTCCACGTACGCCTGAAGGCGCCAGTCACCAGCGTGCGTCGCGATGCGGAAGGCGTGGAAATCAGCACGGCCAGCGGCAGCGAGCGCTTCGACCACGTCGTGCTGGCGTGCCACAGCGACCAGGCCCTGCGCCTGCTGGCCGATGCAGACGGCAATGAACGCGGCATCCTTGGCGCAATTCCATACCAGACCAACGACATCGTCCTGCATACCGATGCGCGCATGCTGCCGCGCAATCGCAAGGCCTGGGCCGCATGGAACGCACATATCCCCGCGAATCCGGCCGAGGCCTGCACGGTCAGTTATTGCATGAACCTGTTGCAGGGAATCGATGCACCCAAGCCCCTGGTCGTGACCTTGAATCGAAGTGAGGCGATTGACCCCGCGCACGTGCTGCGCCGCATCAGCTATCACCATCCGGTCTACACGCATGCCTCAGTAGCCGCACAGGCACGCAAACACGAAATCCAGGGCCGACGCCACACGTCATTTGCCGGCGCCTACTGGGGTTGGGGTTTCCACGAGGACGGCATGCGCAGCGCCGTTGAAGTAGCCCGTGAACTTGGTATTGGGTGGGATGCAACACCATCAGTATCGCGACGCACAGCGCCTGTGGTGCAACTGGAATGCGCGCCGGCATGAGCGATGGCGGCGACCGTAGCATGCCCATCGCGGCTGGCACCGGCCTGGCCAGTGCCGTCTACGAAGGCACCGTGCGCCATCGCCGGCATTCGCCGAATCCGCATGCCTTCAGCTACCGCGTGGCCCAGTTGTACGTGGATCTGGATGAACTGGACACGTTGTTCACCGAACGCTGGTTGTGGTCGTCGCACGGACGTAACTTTGCTGAATTCCGCCGGACCGATTACCTCGGTCCCACCGACGTGCCACTTGCCGAGGCCGTCCGTGACCGGATCCAGGCCAGCACCGGCTTGCGCCCCAGCGGCCCGATTCGCCTGTTGACCCATTTGCGGTATGGCGGCTTCGTGTTCAATCCCGTCAGCTTCTACTACTGCTACTCGCCGGATCGCCAGCAGCTGGAATATATCGTCGCCGAGATCACCAACACACCTTGGAAGGAGCGTCACGCTTACGTGTTGCCCGTCTCCGATGCGAAGGTGCACGGACGCGCGTGGCACTGGGAGTTCGACAAGGCCTTCCACGTCTCGCCCTTCATGGCGATGCAACGCGAATACCACTGGAGCTTCACCGCCCCTGCCGACGATCTGCGCGTGCACATGGATGTCCTGCATGAGGGCGAACGCGAATTCGACGCGACGGTGTCACTGCAACGCAGGCCATTGGACGGCACATCGTTGGCGCGCGTGCTGTGCCGCTATCCGTTGATGACGGCGCAAGTGGTGACTGCCATCCACTGGCAGGCACTGCGCCTGTGGCTCAAACGCACGCCTATCCATGACCACCCCAAACACCACAGGGCCAGCCCATGAATCGAACAGCCGACGCGATCCCACTTGCCAGTGACCAGTACGGGACACTCGACCGCGTGCTGCGCAACCGTCTACTCACAACCATGAGTGCTCTGCGTGGCCGTGCCCTGACCGTCAGCGATGCACTCGGCACGCAGGAATTCGCTGGCGATGAGGCGTCTGCGCCGATCACGATTGAAGTGCTCGATCCTGGCTTCTATCGCGCCGTCGCGGCCAACGGCAGCGTGGGTGCGGGTGAGGCCTACATGGACGGGCACTGGCGCTGCGATGACCTCGTCGGCCTGATTCGCCTGCTCGTGCAAAACCGCAGCCTGCTGGACAGCATGGAAACCGGAGTCGCGCGATTGGGCGGGATCGCCATGCGCGGCCTGCATGCGTTCCGCCGCAATACCCGCGACGGCTCGCGCAAGAACATCGCCGCCCATTACGACCTCGGCAATGAATTTTTCCGCTTGTTCCTGTCCGATGACCTGATGTACTCCTCAGCGCTGTATGCCGGCGATGACGACGATCTGGAAGCGGCCTCCACCCGCAAGCTTGATCGGATCTGCCAGAAGCTCCGCCTGCAGCCGAATGACCGCGTCATCGAAATCGGCACCGGATGGGGCGGCTTCGCGGTGCATGCTGCGCGCCATTACGGTTGCCACGTCACCACCACCACGATTTCGCGCGAACAGCATGCGTTGGCATCAGCACGCGTGGCTGAAGCCGGCCTGCAGGATCGGGTCACCTTGTTGCTTGAGGACTACCGCGACCTGACTGGCACCTACGACAAACTGGTGTCGATCGAAATGATCGAAGCCATCGGCGCTCAATACCTCGACACCTATTTCGGCAAGCTCGCCTCGCTGCTCAAGCCGGATGGCTTGGCGTTGGTGCAGGCGATCACGATTGAAGACCATCGCTACAAGCAGGCCCTGAACTCGGTCGATTTCATCAAGCGCTATGTCTTCCCAGGTTCATTCATTCCATCGGTGGCGGTCATGCTCGAAGCCAAGACCCGCAGCAGCGACCTGGCGCTTACGCATATGGAAGACTTCGGTTCCTCCTATGCACGCACGTTGCACGCATGGCGCCAGCGGTTCATGGCGCGCCTGCCCGAAGTGCGTGCACAAGGGTTCGACGAGCGCTTCATCCGCATGTGGGAGTTCTACCTGGCGTATTGCGAAGGTGGCTTCCTGGAACGCTCCATTGGCGTCGCCCAATTACTGATGGCGAAGCCGGGCAATCGTGACGCGGAGTTCGTGTCGGGGCTGGGTGGCTCGCAGGTGGATGCATCGCACGTGGGTGCATCGCGCAACGACTGGATCGCAGCCTGACATGCGCTTCTGGGCCAATCTCATCGGCTATCAGTTGGTCTGGTTCGCGATCGTGATCAGCGCGTCGCGCGGCCAACCTTGGTGGGGCATTGCGGCGGCGTTGGTGTTCATCGGTTTGCAACTTGCGTCTTCGACAACACGAGTCGCAGACCTGCGGACAGTGGCCACAGCGCTGACTTGCGGCTTCCTCATGGATGGCGCACTGGCGGCGACAGGCTGGTTGGGGTACGCATCACCACTTGTTTCACTGCCCGCGCCGATCTGGATCCTGGCGCTGTGGATGGCCTTTGCGATGACCTGGAATCATTCGATGCTGTTCCTGCGCGGCAGGCCATGGCTTGCCGCGTTGCTGGGCGCGGTCGGTGGTCCGCTGGCTTACCTTGGAGCCGCACGCGGATTCGAGGCGGTCATCTTCGCGATACCTGCATGGCGCGCCATCTGCCTACTGTCGATCGGCTGGGCCATGGCACTGGCGCTGCTCGCGCATTTGACCCAGCGCTGGGCCGATGCACATCAAGCACCCACACTGAAACCGGAGCATGCGCAATGAACATCGACACGATGCCTGTCCCGATGAGCGCAGGCATGATCCTGTTGGTCATCTGGCTGCTGGCGGCAGTCGCGCAATCCGCCGGATGGTGGTGGCAGAAACGACACCGCAATGCAGGTTTGGTCGATGTGATCTGGTCAGCGAGCGTCGGTGGTGGCGCGGTCGTTGCTGCAATCCTTGGTGATGGCGCGCTGCTGCCGCGCATCCTGCTTGGCGCATTGGGCGGTATCTGGGGGCTGCGGCTTGCAGGACATTTGCTGCATCGGGTCCTCGGCGAGCCGGAAGACGGCCGCTACGCAAACTTGCGTAAACGCTGGGGACAAGACCAGCGCAAATGGTTTGCCTTCTTCCAATTCCAGGCGGCATTGGCAGTGTTGTTCGCCCTGCCCTTCGTCGCGGTGGCGCGTAATCCAGTCGAAGGGCTGACGCCGTGGGTTGTCGCCGGCGTGGCGTTCTGGGTGCTTAGTGTCTCCGGCGAAGCTGTTGCTGATTGGCAACTTTCACGCTTCCGTACCAATGCGAAGAACAAGGGCAAGACCTGCCGCGATGGAATGTGGCGCTATTCGCGCCATCCCAACTATTTCTTTGAATGGCTGCACTGGTTCGCGTATGTCTGCCTGGCGATCGGCTCACCGCTCTGGTGGCTTGCGTGGGCCGGACCGCTGGTGATGTTCGTGTTCCTGCGCTGGATCAGCGGAATTCCCTATACCGAGGAAAACGCGTTGCGCACGCGCGGCGAGGATTACCGCGAGTACCAACGTGTCACGCCGATGCTGTTCCCTTGGTTTCCGAAAAAATCGACTGGCTCAGGCAGCAAAAAGACTGCGAACAGTGCAGAAAAAAAACCACCCGCGAAGAAGCCAACCAACACTGCGAAGCGACACGAAAAGAAGTCCGGCAAATCCTCGAACAAATCCGTCAAAGTGCCAAACAGGAATACACCATGAATACCCTCGCCGAACCCCTGCAACATGATAGCGACTCTGCGGCAACCGGTTTGCTGGGCCTGGCCGAACGCGGGCTGGTGCCGGACGCGCTGCTGCGCGCTGGCATACGCCGAATGTGCGAGACGCGCCTGAAGGAGGAATCCGCAGGTGGTCCTGAAGCGTCCAGCCTGCGCTTCCAGCAACAGATCGCGATGCTGCGCGATAGTCCCGTCGCCATCCATACCGATGCCGCAAACCGCCAACACTACGAACTGCCGCCGGCGTTCTTCCAGCATTGCCTCGGACCACGCTTGAAGTATTCGTCCTGCTATTACCCGACCGGCAAAGAGACCCTTGCCCAGGCCGAAGAAGCCATGTTGCAGCTCTACTGCGAGCGCGCGGCGCTGATTGATGGCCAGGACTTACTCGAGCTTGGCTGCGGCTGGGGCTCACTGACCCTGTGGATGGCGCAGCACTATCCGAACTCGAATATCACGGCCGTGTCGAACTCACGTCCGCAGCGCGAGTTCATCGAAGCGCGCTGTTTCGAACGCGGGCTCGAAAACGTGCGTGTCATTACCTGTGACGTCAACCAGCTCGACATGCTGGCAGACCAGTTCGACCGCTGTGTTTCGATCGAGATGTTCGAGCACATGCGCAACTACGACACCTTGCTTGCACGCATCGACAAATGGCTGCGGCCGGGCGGCGCCCTGTTCGTGCATATCTTCTGTCACAAGACGCTGCTCTACCCCTTCGAAACCGAAGGCGACGACAATTGGATGGGCCGCCATTTCTTCACCGGCGGGCTGATGCCTTCCGTGGATACCTTGTTGTGGTTCCAACAAAACCTGAAGATCGAGGAACGCTGGTTGGTTGACGGGACGCACTACCAGCGCACGGCAGATCATTGGCTTGAGGAGCAGGACAAGCATCGTGACGTGGTGATGCCGGTCCTTCGCGAGGCCTACGGCGACGCTGCAGGCCTATGGTTCCAGCGCTGGCGGATGTTCTGGATGGCCTGCGCCGAACTGTTCGGCTACGACGAAGGCCGTGAATGGATGGTCGGCCACTACCGTTTTCGCAAGGAGGGTTGAGATGAAGAAGGCCAAAAGAGGTGTGTTGTCTGCCCTGATTGCATCAGTGTTCGCTGCGGGATGTGCACACACGCCACCGACCATTCCACCTGTTGCCAACGTCGACCTGCAGCGCTTCATGGGGGATTGGTATGTGATCGCCAATATCCCTTCCTATCCGGAGCGCGAGGCCTATAACGCGGTGGAGTCCTATGAACTGCAGGCCGATGGCCAGATCAAGACCACGTTCCGCTATCGCAAAGGCAGCTTCGAGGCGCCGGTCAAGGTCATGCACCCGGTGGGCCGAGTGATCCCGGGCACCAACAATGCGGTGTGGGACATGCAGGTGTACTGGCCGATCAAGGCCGAGTATGTGATCGTGGGACTCAACGATGCGTATTCGCAAACCATCATCGGACGCAGCAAGCGCGACTATGCGTGGGTGATGGCTCGCACTCCCACCATCAGCGAACAGGACTACCAGGCCGCAGTGGCAAAACTGAAGGCACTGGGCTACTCGCTCGATGAGCTCCGCAAGGTGCCGCAGCAATGGCCTGAAGCGAAACCGTAAGCGCCTAGCGACAGACGCGACGGACATCGGCATCCAACCGGCTGAGCAAATCATAGGTGCGCTTCAGGCCCACGCGTTCAAGGGTGGCTTCCCGGTGATCTTTGGCTTTTGTGCAAGGATCGCGCCTGGATTGCACCTGCCGCGCCGAGACACGGTAGCTGGACCTTCGACTCGATCCCGACTTGCGATCCGCCTTGACCGACCTGGGTGTGGTGGTCAGTGCAGCGGTAGGTACATCGGGGGTGTAGGCAATACTCCTCACCTGCCGCGAGCCCCTGTCACAGCTTGTCGATTGCCAGGACACGGCACCGCTGCCCGCCATGCATCTGTTAAGGACCTGGGCATGGCTGGTGCCACCCAGCGACAACAGCAAAGCCAGCAGATATCGCATCGACTTCATCGGATTCGGCCTGCAAAGGATTCATCCGCAGGATTCCATGTCCCTACGAAACGCCCTATCGGCGCGGCGCCCAGCGCAGGGTAGGTAAATCCCTTGCAAGCCCGCCCTGTCGGGCTGTGCAAGATTTGATGCAATCAGCACTTGACGCATATTTGAAGCAACCGTTATCATGCGCGGCTCCAGTTCTTGGGGCCATAGCTCAGCTGGGAGAGCGCCTGCATGGCATGCAGGAGGTCGACGGTTCGATCCCGTCTGGCTCCACCACATTGCTGGAAACGCTTCACGGATTTTGCGCCTCGTCCCCA
>JBKJOY010000320.1:0-3968 GCA_046595415.1 Thermomonas sp. | reverse complement strand
CTTGCAACAGATACGGCAGGCAGGCCTGCGCGCACAGGAAACTGCCGCGTGCATTGACCTGCTGCATCAAATCGAAACGCTTCATCGGCGTGTCCAGCGTGCCGCGCAGCCAGATCGCGCTGGCGTTGTTGACCAGGATGTCGATCCCGCCGAAGACGTCCACGGTGGCTGCAACCGCCGCGCGCACCTGGTCCTCTTCGCGGATGTCGCACTGGAGCGCCAACGCACGCCCACCCGCGGCTTCGATTTCGGCAGCGGCGGTATGGATGGTGCCCGGCAACTTTGGATTGGAGACCGCGGATTTCGCGACGATGGCGATATTGGCGCCATCGCGTGCGGCCCGCAGCGCGATGGCCAGGCCGATCCCGCGCGATGCGCCAGTGATGAACAGGGTCTTGCCTGCAAGCTTGGCCACGATGTCGCTCCGCCATGTTGTGAGTCAGCGGAAGTGTAAGGTGCCTTGCCTATAATTCGCGCCATGCATAGCGCCTGGTTCGACAGCATCGTTGCATGGATCAGTGCGCACCCGCAGGCCGCGGGCGGCTTGGTCTTCCTGATCGCGCTTTGCGATGCGCTGGCCGTGGTCGGGATCGTCGTGCCTGCACTGCCGCTGCTGTTCGCGATCGGCACGCTGATTGGACTGGGTCACATCAATGGACCCTATGCGCTGGTGTGTGCGGCGTTGGGCGCGTTCGTGGGCGACGGCGTGAGTTACTGGATCGGCCATCGCTGGGGTCCGGCGATGCGCGAGTTGTGGCTGTTCAAGCGTTATCCGCAATTGCTGGAACGCGGGGAAAACCTGTTCCGGCGGCACGGCAGCAAGGGCATTGTCATCGCCCGCTTCATCGGCGCGGTACGTCCGTTCGTGCCTGCCGTTGCAGGCATGGTGCGGCTTCCGCTGCGCAGCTATGTACCAGCCAGCGTCTTCGCCGCGGTGTCGTGGGCGGCGGTGTTCCTTGCCCCCGGTTGGATCTTCGGTGCGTCCTACGATGCGGTGGCGGCCGTGGCGGACAAACTGGCGCTGGTGCTGCTGGGCCTGTTCGCGGCGCTGGCGCTGGCCTGGGCGATCGTGCTGTACACATGGCGCTGGTTCGCCGCGCACGCGGACAACTTTCTTGCGCGTGCATTGCTCTGGACCCACGCCCATCCGCGACTGGGCCGTTATGCCGCGGCCTTGATCGATCCGCGCCGACCGGAATCCGCCTCCCTGGTGATCCTTGCGGCATGCCTGTTCACCGTCGCGTGGCTGTGGGCTGGCCTGAGCGCGTTCCTGTTGATGCAGGGCGGCCCATTGGCGCTGGACCAGAGCGTGCACGCGGCGATGTTCGCGCTGCGAAACCCGTTGGCGGACCGGTTGATGGCAGCACTTGCCGCGATCGGCAGCGCCCCAGTGCTCGGCGCATGTTCGGCCTGCACGCTGGCCTGGCTGGCCTGGCGCAAGCGCTGGATGGCGGCCGCCCATTGGCTGGCGGCAATTGCAGTTGGCCTGTTGCTGACCGAGGGGCTCGATGCCGTCATCGACATGCCGCGGCCACCCACCGCCGTCGCCGGCTTCGGGTTCCCATCGATCGCAGTGACCATGACCACGGTCGTATTCGGCTTCTTCGCGGTCCTGATCGCGCGCGAGCTGCCGGGCCGGCGTCGGGTGTGGCCATACCTGTTGGCAGGCGTCGCAACCGCCCTGGTTGCATTCGCCCGGCTGTATCTGGGGGCGCATTGGTTGAGCGATGTGATGGCCGGCATGTTGCTGGGCGTCGGCTGGCTATTGGTACTCGGCATCGCGTATCGCCGCCACAGCACGCGTTCGCTCTGGATGCGGCCGCTGGCATGGACGTTCTACGGGAGTTTCGCGGTGGCCGCGCTCTGGTATGCACCACGCAGCGCCGATGCGACCTTGGCCAGGTTCGAGCCGCCACAGCCGCATGAAACACTGTCCACGGCAGACTGGTGGACGCATGGCCTGCATGACACCCGCCGCTTCGACATCGAAATCGCGGGGCGACTGCAGCCCTTGCAACAGCGCCTGCGGGCGCAAGGCTGGCGGGTCCAACCGGAAGCAGACTGGATGTCCGTGCTGGGCCTGCTCAACGACGACAATCCACCGCAACAGCAACCGGTGCTGCCCATCGCGTTGGACGCACACCGCGAAGCGATGTTGCTGCGGCGCGCAGGTGGCCGCGCAGACACCTTGCAGGTCTTGCGCATCTGGCCCGCACCCGCGCGCCTGGACGATGGCACGCCCTTGTGGGTGGTCCGTTTCGAGACGATGCAGGCACGCAAGCCTTTGCGCCTGCTGATGTTGTGGAAGCCCTTGCCGGCAACGACAGATTTGCCTGCGGACGTGGATGCCGTGATCGCGACGTTCCCGCGTCTCGATGACGATGGACGCATGCGGATACGAACCGACGGCCCTTGATGTTCAGGCGTCGTTTGCGCCTTGCCCGTCCAATTCATCGACGATGCCATCCAGCAAGTGCTGCAGGCGTGCATGTGGATCATCCAGTTGCAGCAGCGCTTGTCGCTGCACCTGCGGGAGCGGTAATAGTTCGGCCAGCCGCCAGCCAACCCATGCGGCATGCTCGAACAAGGCCGGTTCCGGGTCGGCACTTCCGTCGGTGATCTGGGCAAGGATTCCCCTCAGCAAGTCTCCGAGCAATGCATGCTCCGGGCGCAACTTCGGCGCGCTGGCGTCGTCTTCGCAAAACGCAATGTCGGCCATGACCAGGCCGCTGTCGCGAATGCGCGTGCGCACCACATGGAAGCGTCGCTGGCCACGCACCCGCAGTGACAGCAAGCCTTCGGGCGTGGTGCCGAAGTCCTCGACCACCACCTCGGTACCGAAGGCCGCCGGCGTCGCCGGCGCGCCGACCGCGTCGCCATCCAGCAACAGGCAAATCCCGAATCCACTGCCATTGCGCCCGCACTCTGCGACCATGTCGAGGTAACGCCGTTCGAAGATCCGCAGGTCCAGCGCGGCGCCCGGCACGAGCACCGTGTCACGCAACGGGAATAACGGCAGCGTCGTGGTGTCAGCCATCGCACAGTGTGGCGAGGAAACGCCGGGGCGCACCGTCGAATCCACCGTTCGACATGAACACCACATGGTCGCCGTCGCGTGACAGCCCGCGCAGCGTCTCGATCAATGCATCGACATCGGCGACGGCATGGCCTTCGCCGCGCAGCGCCGCCATGACCTTGCCGGCATCCCAAGCCAGTTGCGGACGTTGCAGGAACACCACCACGTCTGCGCGATCCAGCGAGGGCGCCAGTGCATCGGCATGCGCGCCCAGCCGCATCGAATTGCTGCGCGGCTCCATGGCGACCACGATGCGTGACGCACCGACTTTCGCACGCAATCCGGCGAGCGTGGTGGCAATGGCGGTCGGGTGATGGGCGAAGTCGTCGTAGATGGTGACGCCGGCATGCGTGCCGATCACTTCCATGCGCCGCTTCACACTGCGGAACGCGGCCAGCGCCGGAATGACGGCCGCGACATCGACGCCGACTGCATGACATGCGGCGAGCGCCGCCAGTCCGTTGAGTACGTTGTGATCACCAAGCATCGCCCATTCGACGATGCCAATCTCGATGCCCTCATGGAGCACGACGAAGGCGCTGCCGTCATCGCGCAACTTGCGGGCGCACCACTCGAATGAATCGTCCATGCCTTCATGGAGCAAGCCAAAGCGCTCAACCGGCGTCCAACAGCCCATCGCCAGCACTTCGCGCAGGCGCTCGTCGGAGCCATTGACGATCAGCCGGCCACGGCCCGGAACGGTGCGCACCAGATGATGGAACTGGCGCTGGATCGCGGCCACGTCCGGGAAAATATCGGCGTGGTCGTATTCCAGGTTGTTGAGGATCGCGACCAGCGGCCGGTAGTGCACGAACTTGCTGCGCTTGTCGAAGAAGGCGGTGTCGTATTCGTCAGCCTCGACCACGAACTCGCGGCCCTGGCCAAGACGCGC
>JBKJOY010000041.1:0-22171 GCA_046595415.1 Thermomonas sp. | reverse complement strand
CGCAAGATCGCGCCTGCGCTGGCGGCGGGCTGTACGGTCGTCTGCAAGCCGGCGTTGCAGACGCCGTTTTCCGCGTTGGCGCTGGGCGTGATTGCGGAGCGTGCCGGGCTGCCGAAGGGCGTGCTGAATATCGTGACGGGTCACTCCGCATCCGCTATCGGTACCGCGATGACCTCGCATCCGAAGGTACGCAAACTCAGTTTTACCGGCTCCACCGCGGTCGGCAAGAAACTGATGGCGCAGTGCGCCGAAGGCATGAAGCGGATCTCGCTGGAACTGGGCGGCAATGCGCCGTTCATCGTGTTCGACGACGCCGATCTGGATGCTGCGGTCGAAGGTGCAATTGCCAGCAAGTACCGCAACACCGGGCAAACCTGCGTCTGTGCCAATCGCCTGTTCGTGCAGGACGGCGTGTATGCCGAATTCGCGAACAAGCTGATCGAAGCTGTTTCGAAATTGCGCGTCGGTGATGGGCTCAAGGGCGCGACCGACCAAGGTCCGTTGATCGACGACAAGGCGCTGGCCAAGGTCGAGGCACACGTCGCGGATGCGGTCGCCAAGGGCGCAAGGATTGCGCTGGGCGGCAAGCGTCATGCGCTTGGTGGCACCTTCTTCGAGCCGACCCTGTTGCTCGACGTGAACATGGACATGCAACTGGCGAAGGAAGAAACCTTCGGGCCGGTGGCGCCCCTGTTCCGCTTCACGCATGAACACGACGCGATCCGCATGGCCAATGCCACCGAGTTCGGGTTGGCTGGTTATTTCTACACCCGTGACCTGGCACGCAGCTGGCGTGTAGCCGAAGCGCTGGAGTGCGGGATCGTCGGTATCAACACAGGATTGATCTCGACTGAGGTTGCGCCGTTCGGCGGCATCAAGCAGTCCGGCACGGGCCGCGAAGGCTCGAAGTACGGACTGGCCGATTACACTGAACTCAAGTACACCTGCGTGGGCGGCGTCTAACGTTCACCCGGGTCGCATCGGCCAAGGCCCAAAGACCCCAATAAAAAACCGGCCAAGGCCGGTTTTTTCAGGACGTACCACCACTTTTGAAGTGGTGGAGCGGAGGGGGATCGAACCCCTGACCTCCACGATGCGAACGTGGCGCTCTCCCAGCTGAGCTACCGCCCCATGCAACAGGTACTGCTCCCGATTATACGGAGGCAGCCGGACTGCCGCCAGTTGCCAAGATCTCGGCCAGCTTCGGCTCCAGCTGGCTGCGACGCCACCCCGACAGCGCGCCCGGCCAGTCCTGGCCATCCTGCAGGGCCTCGAGCCACTTGCGGGACGCAAGCAAGCCATCAGGCACGCCAAGCTCAGTTGCAACCGTGGAAACCGAATCCTGCATCGCACGCAGCTGCTTTTTGTTGCGGTCTTCTCCAAGCGCCATCGGCGCATCCGCTTCATCGGGCAGTGAAGTTGCCATTGCCTGGAACAAGGCATCGCAGAGGCTGCGCGGTGATTTCGGGGTAGCTTCGAGCAGGCGGCGCATGGATTGCAGATCGGCAGGATTTTGCCGGGCAATCGTGACCGCCAATTCGTTGTCGAGGATCCAGCTGCGCGGTCGGTCGCTGCTGCGTGCGTGGGCGTCGCGCCAGCGCAGCAAACGCAACAAGCGCACTTGGGCATCGCGTTCCAGGAACTGGGCGCTGCGCAAGGGCAGGTGTGGCCATCGCTCGCCATCGTCTTCGGCAACACCCGCCAGCAAGCGAGTGCAGTCTTCGGCAAGCCACTGGCTGCGGCCTAGATCCGTCAACATCGCGTCGAGCTGGGTGTGCAGCGTGTGCAGGTGGCGCACGTCATCCGCCGCATATTGCAGTTGGGAGGGTGAGAGCGGCCGCCGCAACCAGTCCGAACGGGTCTCGCCTTTGTCGACGGTGGCACCGGTTTGCGCCAGTACCAGCTTCTGATAGCCCATGCCGCCGCCGATGCCGGCCAGCGCCGCAGCAATTTGGGTGTCGAACAGCGATGCAGGCAGCACGCCGCATGCATGCTTGAACGCCACCAGATCCTCGCTGGCGCTGTGCATGATCTTGAGCACGTTTGTGTCGGCGAGCAGCGGGGCCAAGGCATCGGTCATCCCGGGCACCAGCGGGTCGACCAGCAGGATGCCGTCATCGCCCGTGTCGGTGCCGTCATGCAGTGCGATCTGAACCAAGGCCAATTGCGGCCAATAGGTGCGTTCACGGATGAATTCGGTATCCATCCCGATCACGGCGGGTGGATGCGCGATGCGTTCGCGCAGCAGGTCGGGGCTGTCGATCCAGATTGTCATGCCGCCATTATGCGGTTGCAGGGGTGGATGGCTTACCCTAACTGCGATGTTTCCAGGATTGATAGTGGCGAAAGCACACGGAGGCTTGGATTTGCGCGCTGGCTGCATCCCTATTCTGATCATCGCCCTGCTGCTTGCCGCGTGCGGCCCGAAGCAGCCTGCTACCGCGCCAGAGGAGGTGGCATCGGTGCCGTCGGTCGCGTCTGTCCGCGCGGGCAGCGTGAGCATCAGTGGCGACGATGCGCTGGCCGAGGTGTTGACGTGGTCGCTGCCGGTGGTGGTCATCGAGCCGGAAGGCGTGCGCGCGGCGCGACGCAAGCTCAAACACGCAGTGGACAGTGGCGATCTGTTCGAAACCGCGGACTCTGCCATTCCGTTGCTGCTGGCGTTGCAAACCCTGCAGCCGGATGACGCGAGCCTGGCGGAGCAGTTGGCGAGTGCACGATCCGCCTTGATCGCGCAGGGGGATGCAGCGCTGGAGGAGGGCGATGCGGATTTACCGGCACTGCGTGCTGCACAGCGACGGGCAGCGGTCCTGCGTAAATTGTGGCCGCAAGATGCCGAAGTATTGGCGTACCTGGCGCGGGTTGATCGCAGCGAGCGGGCATGGGACCACAACGCCGAAGCGGATGCTTTGCTCGCTGCGGGTCGATTGGGGGAAACCGGCAGTGGCGCGCTGGCGGCCTATCGGGCGGCGCTGTCATTGCGCCCGGGCCAGCCGCGCGCAAGCCAAGGCATTGCGGCGGTCGAGACGGCGTTGATCGGGCGTGCCGAAGCCGCCGCCCGGATGGGTGATTTCAACCAGGCGCAACAGCAGTTGGCCTATGCCGCGAAGGTGCGCTCCGACCCCGCCACGATTCCCGCCGCGCTTCGCCACATCAACGCGATCCGCGGCGAACGGCTGCGGCGCTTGCGCGACGAGGGCTTGATCGCGCTGGGCGATTCGGGCGGCTTGCAGATCGCGCGTGGACGCTTGGCCGAAATGCTACGGATTGCCGATCCCAGCGATGCCGCCAGCGTGGAATTGCGCCAACGCATCGACCTGGTCAGCCACTACGGTTTGTTCCAGCCCGGGCAATTCTTCACCGATGAGTTGGGCCGTGGCGGGCGCGGTCCAGAGCTGGTCGTGGTGCCGCACGGCAACTTCCGCATGGGCGCAGCGGAAGGCGAGCAAGACACCAACCCCTCGGAGCAACCGCAGCATGAAGTGCGCTTCGAACGTGGCTTTGCCATGACCCGCAATGAAATCACGGTGGGCGAATACGCGCGCTTCGTGACCGCGACCGGTTACCGCTCGCGCGCGACCCAACGCGGGCATTCGATGGCCTACGACCCCCGCAGCGGCAACTTCGTGCGCAGCAGCGGCGTCGATTGGCGTTCGACCTTCGATGGCAAGCCAGCCGCATCAGGCATGCCGGTGGTACATGTCGGCACGCGCGATGCAGAAGCCTATGCGGAGTGGCTGAGCGGCGAAACCGATGCCCACTACCGCCTGCCGAGCGAGGCGGAGTTCGAATACGCCCTGCGTGCTGGCGGCCAGACGCGCTACCCATGGGGCAACGGCGCACCCCCACCGGCCAGCGAAAATGTCACCGGCGGTCTGGACCGATCCCCGCAGGGGCGCACGTGGAGCAATGCCTTCGCAGGGTATGCCGACGCCTGGTGGGGACCCGCGCCGGCCGGCAGCTTGGCCGCAAATGCATACGGTCTTCACGACATCGCGGGCAATGTGAGCGAATGGGTCGCCGATTGCTGGCACAAGGGCTATCGGCGGGCACCGGCCAACGGGGCGGCCTGGGTCAATCCTGGGTGCCGCAACCGCATGTACCGCGGAGGTTCCTGGGCCAGTTCGCCCGCAGAAGCTCGTTCGGCGTGGCGGGTATCGGGTGGAGCCGACGCCACCAACGCACGGGTCGGATTCCGGCTGGTGCGGCAAATTTGAAACATCCATGACGCGCCAAGGCGCAGGGAGCAACTGATGAGGCAGGATCCATTGGGCAATCAGGGTCAACGAACAAGTCGCCGCGGTGGGGGCTTGCGCTTGTGGGTATTGCTGTTGTTCGCGGGTTACGGGGCGTATTACTGGTTCTCCAATCGAAGCACGGATCCGCTGACCGGCGAGACCGTCGTCATCGACAAGAACATTTCCCCTGATGACGAGAAGGCACTGGGCCTGCAGGCCTACCAGGAAATCCTGCAGCAGGAGCATCCGGTCGACCCGAATTCGCAAGTCTCACAACAGGTGCGCGACATCGCCCAGCGGCTGATCGCGAAAATTCCTGAAGTCGAGGATGCGTTGGCCGCCGAACACGGCCTGCAAGCAAGCCATATCGAAAAATCATTCGATTGGAACGTCACTGTATTGCAGTCCGACGAAGCCAATGCGTTCTGCCTGCCGGGCGGCAAGATGGCGGTATATACCGGCCTGCTGCCGGTGGCGCAGAACGCCAATGCGGTCGCCATCGTGATGGGTCATGAGATCACCCACGCATTGTTGCGCCATGGCGCGCAGCGGATGACCGAACAGAAGCTCGCGCAGATCGGGCAGATGGCTGGCGCGATGAGCGGCATGGACCAGAGCCAGATGCAGGCCGTGATGTCGGTGTATGGCTATGGCCGCGCGCTGCCGTATGCGCGCAAGCAGGAAACCCAGGCCGATGAAATGGGGCTGATGCTGGCAGCGGCTGCGTGCTATGACCCACGCGAGGCGGTGCCGCTATGGCAGCGCATGGAACAAATGGCGGGCAGCCGCGGACAACCGGAATTCGCTTCCACCCATCCCAATCCCGGCACGCGCATCCAGGCCCTGCAGGCGCTGATGCCAAAAGCTATTGAATACCAGCAGAAATTCTGTCCCCAGGGCGCAGCTGCAGGCATGCAATAAACAGGTGAGTGGCGCTTCGAATCGTTGAAATGGAAAACGGGCCAGATGGCCCGTTTTTTTTTGCTCACGGAGATGTTCGCGTCAGCGACCGCGTGGCTTACCTTGGGTGCGGGTATCCGCCGGGCGCGCGGTGGGTTGGCTGCCAAGACCGCCGACCAGGTTCTGCTGGAAATCTTTCCACATTTCCATGTTGCGCTCGGTCAGCTGGTTGAGCATGGTCCACGGCGTCTGCCCGATCAAGCCGCCCATCTGCTGACGGAATTGTTGCTGCTGTTCCAGGAACACCTGCATCGAGCGCTCCAGGTAGTTGCCCATGAAGCCCTGCAATGAATCGCCGTAGAAGCGGATCAACTGGGTCAGTAGTTGGGTGGACAACATCGGCTGCCCATCCTGCTCGTGCTCGGTGATGATCTGCAGCAAGACTTGGCGAGTCAGGTCATCTCCGGTCTTGGCATCGCGCACTTCAAACGACTCGCCATCCACGATCAGCTGGCGCACATCCTCGATCGTGATGTAGCTCGAGATCTCGGTGTCGTACAAACGACGGTTCGGGTACTTCTTGATGATGCGGATTGCAGTCATTGAGTAAAAACTCTAGCGATGCTGGCTGCAGCATGGCGCAGCGCAACACGGGTTGCAACTGCACAAAATGAACAGACCGGCGATGCCGGCCTGTGTCGAATCGCTTGGCTCCGGAGTGAGGGGCCAATTCGCGCCGAAGGCGCGAATTCCATCACCAACCCATGTGGTGTCCGCCATTGATGTCGAGGTTGGAGCCGGTGATCCAGCTCGCCTGTTCATCGGCCAGGAAGCCGACGCCATAGGCGATTTCTTCGGGGGTTCCCAGGCGGCCCGTCGGAATGTCGGCGACGATCTTCGCGCGCACTTCCTCGGGCACCGCCATCACCATGTCGGTGGCGATGTAGCCGGGCGAGATGGTGTTGACGGTCACGCCATTACGGGCGTTTTCACGTGCCAGGGAGATGGTGAAGCCGTGCATGCCGGCCTTCGCCGCGGCGTAGTTGGCTTGGCCATACTGGCCCTTGAGTCCGTTGATCGAGCTGATCTGGATGACGCGCCCCCACTTGCGCTCACGCATGCCTTCGATCACCGGTCGGGTGACGTTGAACACCGAATTGAGGTTGGTGTTGATCACGTCGCCCCATTGGTCGGCTTTCATCTTGTGGAAGGTGCCATCGCGGGTGATGCCGGCGTTGTTGATCAGGATATCGACGGGGCCAAGTTTGGCTTCCAGTTCGCGCACCATCGCCTCGGCCTCGATCGGGGAGGTCACATCACCCTTCACCAGGGTCACGTCGTACCCTTCTGCTTTCATTTTTTCCTGCCAGGCAAGCGCGCGTTCTTCGCTGCGGTAGTTGGTCGCGACCTTGTGGCCCATGTCAGCCAAGCGCTTGACGATGGCGGTACCAATCCCGCCGGTACCACCGGTCACGAGGGCGATTCTGGATGTCATGTGGTTCTCCAATTCGGGATGCTGCGGAAGCGCTCATTCTAGTCGCGCGTGATTGCAGCGGCGTTGTGCACTGCGGCGGATGCCGGCAAGAGTCGACGCGGTATCAGGTCCGGTTGGAATGCTTCCACCGCGGCATGAAGAAAGCCTTCCAGCGTGCTGCATGTGGCACACGCCAGTGGCACTTGACCCAGGCATTGCCACAAGGCCTGCAGGGTCGATAGCGGGTCGCTTGCATCAACGGGCCATGCCGCAGCGGACTTGGACAGCTTGTGGCCATCGGAGCCGAGTAGTAGCGGCAGATGCACATAATTCGGCGTGGCCACGTCCAGCGCGCGCTGTAACAGGATCTGGCGTGGCGTGGAGTCGAGCAGATCAGCGCCACGCACGACGTCGGTGATGCCTTGGGCCGCGTCATCCACGACCACTGCCAATTGATAGGCCCACAAGCCGTCGGCGCGACGCAGCACGAAGTCGCCCACGTCGACATCGATCCTTTGTCCAACCTGACCGTGGACGAGATCGTTGAAGTCGATGTGGCAATGGTCCGGTACCCGCAGGCGGATTGCTGGCCTGGATCGTCGCGTGGTGGAGATGCAGCGACGATGGACCCCGCCGGAGATCGCAAGCTCGGCGCGACTGCAATGGCATTCGAAGGCCATTCCGTTATCCATCAATCGCTGCAACGCCTCGCTGTAGATTCCTCCGCGCTCGCTCTGGCTGACTACGTCTCCGTCCTGTTGCAAGCCGAAACGTGCAAGCGTCCGCAGTTGTGAGGCGGCCGCACCGGCGACTTCCCGTGGTGGATCCAGGTCCTCGATCCGCAGCAACCATCGGCCGTTTGCCTGACGTGCCAGCAACCAGCTGCCAAGTGCAGCGAGCATCGAACCAGCATGCAATGGGCCCGTAGGCGAGGGCGCAAACCGGCCCCGGTAGATGCTGTCTGCAAGCGGCACGGCACTGCCAGCGTGTGGCAACTCAGCTGAAGTCGTAGTTCATGTCCGGACCGGCAGAGGCGAGGAAGTCGCCTTGCACGTAATCGATACCGGCCGAGAACAGCATGGTCATGCTGGACGCATCCTGCACGCGTTCGGCAATCGTGCGGATGCCGCGCGTCGACGCTTGGCTCGCCAGGTTGCGGATCTTCTGTTGTGACTCGGGACTCTTGGCCAAATCGTCCATGAACTGCGGATCCAGCTTGAGGAAGGCAGGATCGAAATGCTGCAGCAGTTGCATCGAATTCAGGCCGGCACCGAATTTTTCCAGCGCCGTACGTGCACCGAATCCGGCGATCGCACTGGCGAAATCCTGTGCCGCGTGCAAATTCGTGAACACTTTCGCTTCCGCGATCGCCAATACCAACTGCTCACCGGCCACGCCAGCATCTGCAAGCGTAGTGGCGATAAAGCCTGCCATGCTCGCGTCCTGCAATGCCTCTTGCGACAGCGCAAGCAATACGCTGGTGTTCTTGCCGCTGGCCTTGCGCTGGCCGATCAGCCGGATGGCATTGGTCACCGCCCAGCGGTCGATGTCGCCCAGCAAGGCATTTTCTTCCGCGATGGACAACCAACGGTCTGATGCCACGGGTTCGCCATCGCTGCCCTGCATGCTGAGGAACATTTCGTACATTTCGCTTCCGTCTCCCGCCAGCGCGATCACCGGCTGGAAGTCGAGGCGGAACGCGTCATTGGCGAGTGCGTCGCGAATGCGCGCGACCCAAGCCGCGATGCGTTCTTCTTCGGCACGATCGACGGCGCCCGGATCGAACAGCTCGAAGCGGTTGCCGCCAACCCCGATCGACGACACGACACCTTGGCTGGCCTTGGCCAATACCTGGCTGGTGCTGGCGATTTTTTCGCCAATTTGCACGCCGCCAATACTGACCGTGGCGTTAAGCGAATTATCGCCCACGTCCAGTACGTGGTCGGCGAACGCAGCGCACACGCGGCCCGCAAGTGCCCTGGTCGAAACATGGTCGCTGTTGAGGGTCAACAGGGCCAACTGGTGGTCGCCGAAGCGCGCTGTGATCGCACCTTCGGCAGCGCTGTCCAAGCGCCGTGCCATCGCGGCGATCAGGTCATCGGCGGCATCCAGGCCAATCACGTCCAGCAATTTGGCGTAGTGGTCGGGTTCTATCAGCAGCAAGCCGTGCGCCGAACCTTGCGATGCCGCATCGGCCACGGCGTCTTCCAGGGAGATCAGGAATGTCGCGCGATTGTAGAGGCCCGTCGCCTGGTCACGCTGCTTGAGCTCCTGCACCTGGCGCGCCAGTTCCGGATCCTGTTCCTGTTCCTGGCGCCGGAAAATGACTTGTTGGCAGGCTTCACCTTCGTACGTGGCTGCGGTGAATTCCATCACGGCGGGGAAGCCATTGCCTTCGATGTCGCGCGCTGTGAGTTCGTAGCGCGGCGGCGGCGCTTCGCCCTTGGACAGGCGCTTGAGCAACTTCTTGAATTCGTCGACATCCGCGCTCGACACCAGGTCCAGCAGCGACATGCCTTCGATCTCGTCGAAGGTCTCCAGCCCGAACATCTCCAAATAGGCCTGGTTGGCACGGATGTGCATGCCTTCGTGGATATAAGCGATCGGTTCGCGCGATGAATCGATCAGGGCATCGCAACGGCGTTCGGTCTCGCGCTTCTGTGCTTCGAGGTGGCGTTGCGAACGACGTGAATCGAGGTCGTGCCATTCAGTGCGCACGGTCTTGAGGAATTGTTGCGGGCGGCCACGCAGTGCCACTGCCTGGGCGCCCTGAGCCTGCACATTGTCCAGGATATCGTCGGTGATGCCGTCCAGCACGGCCAGCAGCGGTACGTCGCGACCACAACCCATGACGATCGCTGCGACTTCGTTGAACGGCAGCTGGGTCGAGGCATGCTCGGCCAACACCAGGTCCACGGTCTGTTGCCCCAGCATCTGGGCCAGTTCGTCCAGCGATTCCGGCCGCAGCGGGCGCACCGCAATGCCGGCATTGCGCAAGCTACTGACGAGTGCCTCTGCCTCGTTGACTTGGTCGTCGACGAGCATTAATCGAAGAGCGGTGTCTTTGCCGATCGCCATGACGTTGAATCTTCTGCAATCCGTGCCTGAAGGGAAGGCTACATCATCCGGCCGTGCTTGCGCTGCCCTGATCGGCCTTCAGCAGGGTCTTGCCGGGCGCGCCAGCGACCTCGCGCACCAGTCTCGGCACCAGGTAACCGGGTAGTCGGGCGGCGAGCGATGCATGCAAGGCCAGTGCTTGCGCATCGCCGATTTCGAAGTGCGCGGCACCGGCTACCCGGTCCAACTGGTGGAGGTAATAGGGCAGTACGCCGGCTCGGAATCCCCGTTCGCACAGGTCCGCCAAGGCATCGACGGAATCATTGACGCCCCGCAACAGGACGGCCTGGTTGAGCATGGCGGCGCCGGTTGCCCGCAGCGCCGCCAACGCTGCATCAACGTCCACATCGAATTCGTTGGCATGGTTGGCGTGGATCACCACGGTCACCGGCCAGGGCAACCTTCGCAGCCAGGCAAGCAAGCCGGCGTCGACGCGTTCCGGTAGAACCACCGGCAGTCGCGTGTGGATGCGCAGGCGGCGCAGATGCGGGATTGCGCGCAGGGCATCGGTGAGTTCAGCCAGCTTGTGGTCGGCCAGGGACAGCGGATCACCCCCTGACAGGATGACTTCATGCAGCGATGGATCGGCCGCAATCACGGCTACGGCCTCGCGCCAGCCAGCAGCCGCGGCGGTGTCCTCGGCATACGGGTAGTGGCGGCGGAAGCAATAGCGGCAATGCACGGCGCAGCTGCCGGTGGCGATCAGCAGCGCGCGGCCCTGGTACTTGTGGATCACGCCGCCACCGCGCCGGGCCTCGGCATCGCCGACGGCATCCAGTTCGAAGCCGGGCACGATCCGATCTTCTTCGTCCAGTGGCAGCACCTGGCGCAGCAGCGGGTCGTTCGGGTCGCCGGGGCGCATGCGCGAGATGAAGCCCCGAGGAACCCGCAACGGGAACTGGCTGGTCGCGGACACTTTGTGTGTCAGCGACGAGAGCCCGAGCAGTTCCAGCAGCTCGCCCGGATCGCGCACGGCGTCGCGCCAAGCCTGCCGCCAATCTGGCGTGGTGGCCATGGGATGCGAGCGGATGGGGGCAACAGGTATCATGTGCGGCTTCGATCCAGACCGTTCCGGTATTGCCGGAACTCCGACCACCTATTTTAGCTGCCCAGCGGGTGGCGCTGAGGAGTACCCATGGCGACCTTGGGCCTGAACGACGTCAAGACGGGGCAGAAAATCCTGATCAACAACGATCCGTGCGTGATTACCGAGTGCGAATACGTCAAGCCCGGCAAGGGCCAGGCGTTCACCCGCATCAAGTACCGCAACATCAAGAGTGGCCGGGTGGTCGAACTGACCATGAAGGCCACCGACTCGCTGGAAGTGGCTGACGTGGTCGATACCGACATGCAATTCCTCTACGCCGACGGCGAGTACTGGCACTTCATGAACCAGGAAAGCTTCGAGCAGGTCCAGGCCGACAAGGCCGGCATGGGCGGCGCAGAGAAGTGGCTGAAGGGTGAGGAAGAATGCCTGGTGACGCTGTGGAATGGCTCGCCGATCGCGGTGCAGCCGCCGAACTTCGTCGAACTCAAGATCACCGAGACCGACCCGGGTGTGCGCGGCGATACCTCCGGCGGTGGCGGCAAGCCGGCCACCCTGGAAACTGGTGCGGTTGTTCGCGTGCCCCTGTTCGTCGGCCAGGACGAAAGCATCAAGGTCAATACGCGCACCGGCGAATACGAGTCGCGGGTCAAGTAAGCGATGACTGACGCCGTCCGGCAGGCCTGCGACGTTCTCATCGAGGCCGGCTGGGTGGTGCCGGTGGTCCCGCACGGCGTGGTCCTTCCGGATCACGCCGTCGCCATTTCGGGCAACCGGATCCTCGCGGTGTTGCCCATCCGCGAGGCCCGCGTGCGCTTCGCACCTGTCGAAACGGTGTCCCGCCCGGATGCCGCATTGATCCCGGGCATGGTCAATGCGCATGTGCACAACCCGATGACCCTGTTGCGCGGGATCGCCGATGACCTGCCGCTCAAGGTCTGGCTGCAGCAGCACATCTGGCCGGTGGAAGCGGCCGTGATCGGTCCGGACTTCGTCGCTGATGGCGTGACCCTTGCGATTGCCGAAATGTTGCGCGGCGGCACCACCTGCTGCAATGAAAACTATTTCTTCCCGGACGTGCAGGCCGCGACCTACAAGCGCCATGGCTTCCGCGCCCGGGTGGGGTTGCCGGTGATCGACTTCCCGACCGCGTGGGCCAGCAGCGACGACGAATATTTTGATCGCGCCGGCGAAGTGCACGACAGCTGGCGTGGCGATTCGCTGGTCTCCACCGCGTTCGCGCCGCATGCGCCGTACACGGTCAGCGATGCAAATTTCGAACGCGTACGGATGCTCGCTGACCAGCTCGATGTGCCGGTGCACCTGCACCTGCATGAGACCGGGCAGGAAGTGCAGCAGTCCGTCGATGAGCATGGCCAACGCCCGATCGCACGGCTGGACCGGCTCGGGCTGGTCAACGATCGCCTGATCGCCGTGCACATGACCCAGCTCACCGAGGGCGAAATCCACCTGTGCGCAGAACGCGGCGTGAGCGTGGTGCATTGCCCGGAGTCCAACCTCAAGCTGGCTTCGGGGTTCTGCCCGGTGTGTGCGCTGCAGCATGCCGGGGTGACCGTGGCGATCGGCACCGACGGCTGTGCCAGCAACAACGACCTCGACATGTTCGGTGAAACCCGCACTGCAGCGCTCTTGGCCAAGGCCGTTGCCGATGATGCGGCCGGCTTCAATGCACACGAGGCGTTGCGCGCGGCCACCCTGGGCAGCGCCACGGCGATGGGCCTGGATGAGCAGATCGGCAGCATTGAAGTTGGCAAGCAAGCCGATCTGGTCTGCGTGGACTTGTCTGCGCTGGAAACCCAGCCGCTGCACAATGTGGTCTCGCAGCTGATCTATGCGACCGGCCGCCATCAAGTCAGTGATGTCTGGATTGCCGGTGCAGCAAAATTGAGGGCGCGCGTACTGATCGACATGGATCTGGACGGCGTGCTGGCGAATGCGCGTCAGTGGCGCGCCCGCAACGCGACGGTGAGGACGGCATGAGCACGCCAAGCAGCAATTTCAGCCAGTCCGAATTGGACAAGTTCGACGAACTCGCCCAGCGCTGGTGGGATCCGCAAGGTCCGCAAAAAGCGCTGCACGCGCTGAATCCGGCGCGGCTCGGCTACGTTTCCAAACGTGTCTCGCTGACCGGTGCCGCAGTGCTGGATGTCGGCTGCGGGGCAGGCTTGCTCAGCGAGGCCATGGCGCAGGCCGGCGCGCAGGTAATGGCCATCGATCTCGCCCCGAACCTGCTCAAGGTGGCGCGCCTGCATGGGCTCGAATTGGCCCTCAAGGAACCGGGCATCAAGGTGGACTATCGGGAAACATCGGTCGAAGCCCTGGCTGGCGAACTGCCTGGAACCTTTGATGCCATCACCTGCATGGAAATGCTGGAGCACGTGCCGGACCCGGCATCGATCATCGAGGCCTGCGCGCGCCTGTTGAAGCCGGGCGGCCAGCTGTTCGTATCCACGCTCAACCGCACGCCCGCGGCGTTCGCGCTGGCCATTGTCGGCGCCGAATATGTCGCCCGTGTACTGCCGAAGGGCACCCATCAGTACCGCGATTTCATCAAACCATCGGAACTGGCCAAATGGCTGCGCGATGCCGGCCTTGACCTGCAGGACGTCAGTGGCCTGATGTACGAGCCGTGGCGCAACAGTGCGCGGATCGTGTCACGCACCGACATCAATTACCTCGCCTGCGCGCGCAAACCGGCATGAGCCCGCCACGCTTTCCGCACTTGGTGCTGTTCGACCTGGACGGCACGTTGCTGGACAGCGCGCCGGACATGCTGGCCACGGTCAATCGCATGCGCGCTTCACGTGGGCACGAGCCGATGCCGCTCGCTGACCTGCGTCCACATGTATCGCGTGGGTCGCGGGCGATGAGTGCAGCGGCATTCCCGGAATTGGGCGGTGATGTGTCGCCTGAGCTGGTCCGCGAATTCCTTGACGTCTACCAGCAGGAGCTGGGCAAGAGCAGCATGCTGTTCGATGGCGTGACGCCGCTACTGGAGGCCATCGAAGCCGATGGGGCGCGCTGGGGCATCATCACCAACAAGCCGGAATACCTCGCCAAACAGATCATCCCGCAACTCGGCTGGGAATCGCGCTGCGCGATCCTGCTCGGTGGCGACAGCCTGCCGGAACGCAAGCCGCATCCGCTGCCGTTGCTGCACGCGGCAGAGGTCCTGGGCGTTGCCGTCAACCACTGCGTCTACGTCGGCGATGACCCGCGTGACATCGAAGCGGCGTGCGCCGCGGGCATGCGCTCGGTGGTGGCGCTGTGGGGCTATCGCGACGAGGACGAGCAACCCGAGGCGTGGGGCGGCGATGCAATGGCGTCCAGCGTCCCCGAACTGCTGCACAACGACTTCTGGCAGGCATTGCGATGAGTGATCGCGAGGCCTTGCAGGGCTTTACCGACAAATGGCTGGCGCAATGGCCGGAATGGGCGGTGGCCGACGTCTTTGTGCCGGCCGAACGCCGCGAGTTGGCGCGGGCGTGGTTTTCCCTGCGTGATGAACTGACCGAGGCCGCCTGGGGCGGGGAAGATTCGCGTCCGGGCGAGGCGAAGCTGGGCTGGTGGGTGGAAGAACTCGATGGCTGGTCGCGCGGCGCGCGCCGGCATCCGCTGGGCCTCGTCCTGCAACCGCTGGCGGCGTCGTGGACCAATCTGGCCGCGTGCCTGCCCGCGCTACGGGCGAGTCGCGAGCGGCCGAAGGATATGGACGCCGCGTTGTTCTCGCTGGAGCCCTACGCCGAGGCACTGGCGGGCATCGCCCAGCATTTGTTCGATGCGAAGACACCGGCGCCGGCGCGCAGCGTCGTGGTCTCACTGCTGGCGGAACGCGTATTGCGGCATCCCGATCACGCCACGCCGCTTGGCGATATCGATGCGCGTGGCTGGGCCAGCAAGCTGTTGCAGCAATGGCCAGTGCCCAGCGAAGGCAGCGTTCCCGGACGCATCCATGCAGCGATGGTGCGTGGCCGCCTGCAACGCTTCGCCGTGGGCAAACCGCCTGTGGTGCCGCGCCTGTCGGTGCTGGCGATGGCATGGCGCGCAGCACGCAATTGAAGTGAAGCCTGCGCGCTGCGCAACGGCGTGTTGCGCGTGCGTTGCCATGCACCTCGCTACAATTGGCGAATGACTGATTCTGCTTCGTTGCCCGTTGTCGGGATTCACGCCATTGCGGAAGCGCAATTGCCCGACGTCGCCGCCGACCGGCCCGCGTTGGCGCGCGCGCTGGATTGGGTCGGCATGGAGGGCATCAGTTTGCCGATCCGCCTGCCAGGCTCCGGCGACCAGGCGATGCACGTGCCGGCACGGGTCGATGTTGCGGTCGACTTGCAGGATCCGTCGGCCCGCGGTATCCACATGTCGCGCCTGTACCTGTTGCTGCAGGAATCACTGGCGAACGAGGCGATGAGTGCGCCGGGCCTGCGCCATGTGCTGGATGCCTGCATCAGTTCCCAGCAAGGCCTCTCCAGCGCCGCGCGGCTGACCCTGCACTACGATCACCTGTTGCTGCGCAAGGCGCTGTCCAGCGATAACGCAGGCTGGAAGCGTTACCCGGTGACCGTCGAAGCCAGCTTGCGCGATGGGCACATGCAACTGGCGCTGGAATTCAGCGTTGAATATTCGAGTACTTGTCCGGCCTCAGCCGCGTTGTCGCGCGAGTTGAATGTGCGTCGGTTCGGTGAGGACTTCGCCGGGCCGAATCCGCCATCGCGCGACGTGGTCAGCGAATGGTTGGGTTCTGAACGCGGCATGGCCGCCACCCCGCACGCGCAGCGCAGCCGCGCCGAGATCCGGGTCGAATTGCGGCCGTCGTTCGACGCGTTGCCGCTGCAGGCGTTGGTGGAAGCGGTCGAAGCTGCGCTGGCCACGCCCGTGCAGACGGCCGTGAAGCGCGAGGACGAAATGGCATTCGCCGCGCTCAACGCGGCCAATTTGATGTTCTGCGAAGACGCGGCGCGGCGCGTCGCTGCGGTCTTGCGCCAGGACCCGCGCGTGACCGCATGGCATGCGCGCTTGGCGCATTTCGAGAGCCTGCATCCGCACGATGCGGTGGCGAGCGTGAGTGGGCGCAACGTTTAGGGCCTCGCAGCCTCGCAATGGCGAGACCGTCGGCTGGATCGCTTGGCGGCGTGCAAAGCCGCGCAGCGAACACGTGGCGGTAGGCGGCTTCGCGGCAGAACCCACTCACCGCGCTTCAAGTACCAGCAACGGATCGATGCGCGTATCGAACCAGTTCATGCCCCAATGCAGGTGTGGTCCGGTCACGCGCCCGGTTGCACCCGAGGCGCCGATCACGTCGCCTTGCTTGATGCTGTCGCCTACCTTCACGTCGATCCGTGACAAATGCAGGAAATTGCTGCTGATGCCGTGGCCGTGGTCCAACACCACCGTCCCGCCGGTGAGGTAGAGGTCGGCATCGGCAAAAGTGACCACGCCATCGGCGGGCGCCTTGACCGGAGTGCCGGTCGGCACCGCGACGTCCATGCCCGAGTGCGGTGATTTCGGCGTGCCGTTGTACACGCGCTGGTTGCCGAAGCGGCCACTGATCCGGCCGGTGACTGGCCAGATGAAGGGTTGGGCGAAACCGGTACGTTCGTCGTCCCGGCTGCGCACGGCGACCACGCGAGCCTGTTCGCGTTCGATGCGCTCGGCGATGGCTTTCGGCGGATTCACCGTCGCGGGCGGCACGCCTTTGATGTTTTCGATCGGCCAAGCGCGAGTGGTCACCGCGATCGAAACGATCTTCGCGGGCGCATCGGGTGCCTGCACGCTGACTCGCAGCGGCCCTTTTTCATCGCGTCCCACGCCGAACACCACGCTGCCATAGGGCGTGACCAGCAGGTTGCGGTCGGCAAAGCGCACCACGCTGCCGGCAGGCACCTTGCCGATCACCATCGCGCCCTGCGACACCGAAGTGGGCATCACAACGCCGGGCACGTCGGCGGCATCGCGCAGGGTGGTTGGCGGTGGCAGGGCAGAGTCAGCCCGTTGTTGCCCGGCGGCAGGCATCGCTAGCGCGAGGCAGATCAGGAATACGCTGGCAAATGGACGTTTCATCGGGAGAACTGCAGCCACCGGCGGTTGGCGCCGATGACGTGCTCACCCTGATGCGCGGGATAGACGCGGCCGATCCGGTCGATGTGGGCGTGCTTGCTGCGCAGGCTGCCGTTGAACGCGCTGTGTTCGTTTGCCAAGCCAGTTGTGGCGATCCAGGTCTTGCGCATGGTCTCTTGCTCAGGAAGGTGGGATTGGGTCGTGGCCGCCCGGGTGGAAGGGATGGCAGCGTCCGATGCGGCGCATTGCAAGCCAACTGCCCTTGATGGCGCCGAACCTGCCAATAGCCTGCATCGCGTACTCTGAACAGGTGGGCACGAACCGGCAGCGTGGGCCGAGCAGGGGGCTGATCCAGCGCTTGTAGCCACGCAGCAGGGCGATGAGGAATTGGTCGATCACGTTGTGGCCACGGCACCCGGTACAGGCTGGCGCGGTTGCCGCTGTAGGCCCAGCAGGGTATAACAGCGCGCTTTCCCGTCTCAAGGGAACAAAGAGGAATTCCAGTTCGTGGCAGCGAAAAAACCAGTTAAGAAGGCCGCCAAGGCGCCTGAGAAGAAGACCGTTGCGAAAAAGGCCGCTGGCAAGGCCGTGCCCGCCAAGAAGCCGGTGCCTGCGCAGAAGGCCGCTCCCGCGGCAAAGAAAGCTGTCGCTAAGCAGGCTGCGCCCGCAGCCAAGAAGGCGCCTGCGTCCAAGGCTGTGCCGGTCAAGAAGCCAGTACCTGCCAGCAAGCCAGTCGCCGCGAGCAAGCCAGTCGCCGCCAGCAAGCCAGTCGCCGCAAAGCCGGCGCCTGCCAAGCACGTCGTGGACGCGCCGGCACAAGCGGCGGTGGTCAAGCCTGCAAAATCAAGCAGGGCTGCCAAGGCGTCCGAACCGAAGCCGGTTGTCATCTCCAGCGCGCAGAGTGCGCCGCGCAAGCCGGGCAAGGTCGCGGTCGCCGTTGTCGCCAAGGTGTCCGCGCCAGTGCCGAAGGCCAAGTTCAAGGTCGTGCCGTACCGAACCGATGAAACCAATGGTCGGCCGATCGTGCCGAACGGCTACAAGCCCGCGGCCGACGAGGAGTACATGAGCACGTTGCAGCTCGAGTACTTCCGCCAGCGCCTGATGAGTTGGCGCGCGGACCTGGTCGAGGAATCCAAGCAGACCATCGAGAACCTCAAGGAAGAAGTGCGCGACGTCGGTGATGAAGCCGAGCGCGCCACCCGCGAGACCGAAAACTCGCTGGAACTGCGCACCCGTGACCGCTATCGCAAGCTGATCGGCAAGATCGACAGTACGCTCAAGCGCCTGGACAACGGTGATTACGGTTACTGCGTCGATACCGGCGAAGACATCGGCCTGGACCGGTTGGAGGCGCGCCTCACTGCAGAGCGCACCATCGACGCGCAGGAACGCTGGGAGCACATGCAGAAGCAGATGGGCGATTGAACCCGCTGCGCTCGCCGAGGCGGGCGCGTTCGGTGCTCGGAATGCTCATGTGCACTTGAGTACACTCCGCTTCCTCCGATCCGCGCGCACCCACCTCGCCTTCGCTCGCGATGGTTCAATCTCTCAGTGATGCCCAAAACCCCGCTTCGGCGGGGTTTTTCGTGGGCGTTCCCTCCGTCGTGGGACTGGAGTAGGCTCGGATGGAGGGGGATTCAGCATGACGCCATCTGGCAGCAAGGCCAGTCGGGAGACTTCGCCATCGGCGATGCTTCCGTTGCGTCTGGCCGGAATGGAACTTCCCTTGTCGGTGCTCCGTGCAGACACGCTGCCCGCGCTTTTGGATGCCGTGATCACGATGGTGGACGCACTGCCGGGTTGCGGCACGGTGCGAATCGAAATGACGGCCAGTGGCGATCGGGAGACCCCTGCGGGCAGGATCGCGATCCCGCTGGTGGGTGGGCATGAGCTGTCATTTGATTGCGATGGTGATTCAGGCGCGTTGCGGGAGGCGCTGGTGCAGCCGCTGGAGATCGTGTGTTTGCGGATGACCCGCTTGCAGCGGGTCGAGCAACTGCAGGCGTCCGTGGTCGCCGCCGAACGTCACGAACAACTGCAGCGGGCGTTGTATGCGATCGCCAACCTCGCTGATGCCAACCTCGACCTGCACGACATGCTGGCGCGAGTGCATGCGATCTGCGGTGGACTGACCTATGCCGAAAACCTGTTGATCGTGATGGCCGACGGCGAGTCCGGGGTGATGCGGGTGCTGTATTACGCCGATTCGGTATCACCGCATTCACTGCACGAAGGCCAACTGCTGGCGTTCTCGGAATTTCCCAACAGCCTGACCTTGGCATTGCTGCGCAAAGGCGAGCCGCTGCTAGGCAGCAGCCCTGAACTACGCAAACGACTGGGCTTGGTGGTCGACTCGCGCCTGGGCGGGGAAAGCGTGCATTGGCTGGGCGTGCCCATGATCGATGGCGGGCAGGTGCGCGGCGCAGTCGTGGTGCAAAGCTACGACACGGCGCACCGCTTCCAAGATGACGATGTCGCCCTGCTGACATTCGTCGCCCAGCATGTGCTGGCGGCGCTCACCCGCAAACAGACCCAAGACAGGCTGGAACACGAGGTCCGCAAGCGCACGCAGGAGTTGGCACAGGTCAATGACGAATTGCGCAAGGAAGCGTCCGTGCGCGAACGCAGCCAGACCATGCAGGCCGCGTTGTTCAGGATTGCCGAACTCGCCAGTGCGCATGGCAGCCTGGTTGAATTCTATGCCGGCGTACACGAGGTCATGGGCGGATTGGTGGATGCCCGCAATTTCTTCATCGCCTTGCTCAACGAACAGGGCGACATGCTGGAATTCCCGTATTTCGTCGATGAGTGCGACGCAAAACTCGTTTCACGCTATCTGACCAAGGGGATCAGCGAATACGTCATGCGCACGCGTGAACCACTGCTGGCAATGGCCGTGGAATTGCAGGCATTGATCGATGCGGGCGAGATCATCATATTCGGCACGTCGCCGGAATGCTGGCTGGGCGTACCCCTGCTACTGGACGGGCGTTGCCTCGGCTTGATCGTGGTCCAAAGCTACGTCCCGGAGCGTCGCTATACCCTCGAAGACCAGGAAGTGCTGTCGTTCGCGTCGTATCACATCGCCGCGGCACTGGAGCGCAAGCAGGTGCAGGAACGCCTGCAACTGGCCTATGGAGAGCTTGAGTTGCGGGTCGAAGAGCGCACCCACGAGCTCAAGCATGCGAACACGCAATTGCACGCGCAGATCGCCGTGCGCGAAACAGTCGAGTTGAAGCTCAAGCACCAGGCCATGCACGACGTGCTGACCGGCTTGCCCAACCGTGCGGCCCTGCTGGAGCGGCTGTCGCAGACACTGGAACGCTACCGGCAGGCGCCTTCCCACCTGTTCGCGCTGCTGTTCATGGACTTGGATCGCTTCAAAGTCGTCAATGATTCGGTCGGCCATCCTGTTGGCGACAAGCTTCTCATCGAGGCAGGCCATCGTATTGCTGCGTGTATCGGCCCTGACGACATGGTCGCGCGTCTGGGGGGGGATGAATTCACCATCCTGCTCGACTCGATCAGCGGCGTGGACGACGCTCGCGTTGTCGCCGACCAGGTCATTGCATCGCTCGCCGATCCGATCAGGATCGGCGGCAAGGACATCTATACCTCGGCCAGCATCGGAATTACCTTGGCCGATCCGCGCTACCAGCAACCAGAGGAATTGCTGCGTGACGCCGACGTGGCGATGTACCGTGCCAAGGCCCATGGCCGGCAACGCCACGAAGTCTTCGACCAGCATCTGCATGAAGAAGCGCTGTTGGTCATGGACATGGAAAGCGACCTGCGCCGCGCAATCGCGAATTGCGAATTCGAGCCCTATCTGCAGCCGATCGTGTGCCTGGAAGACGGCAAATCGATTGGATACGAAGCCTTGCTGCGCTGGAATCATTCCAAGCGGGGCTTGCTGCTTCCGGATGATTTCCTGGCCCGTGCGGAAGATGCGGGGAGCATCGAACAGATCGACTGGTTGCTGTTTGAAGCGGTCTGCAGCCAGTTGACCAGCTTGCAGAACCAGCACGGCTACGTCGGCATCAACGTGTCGCCCCGTCACTTCCGTTCACCGCGCCTCGCCACCCAGTTGCTGGAATTGATCGACGCCTACAAGGTTCCGCCGCAACGGATCCGCATCGAGGTCACCGAAGGCGCATTGCTTGACAATCCCGACCAGGTCCGGTCCACCATGCTCAGGCTGCGCGATGCCGGCGTGCTGACCATGCTGGATGATTTCGGCACAGGCTATTCTTCCTTGTCCTACCTGCACAAATTCCCGCTGCACGCACTCAAGATCGACCGATCATTCGTGGCGGAACTGCAGCCGGATCTGGGTGGCAGCAGCACTGCGGTGGTGCGCGCGATCCTGGCACTGGCAGGCTCATTGGGCATGGAGGTGATTGCCGAGGGCATCGAGACGCCGATCCAGCGTGACGCATTGCTGGAGCTCAAATGCCGGGTCGGGCAGGGCTTCCTGTTCGCCCATCCCCGGCCGATCGCCGAGTTCGTGCGCTGCACCTGATCGGCATCGACGTCCGCTCTGACGGCGACATCGCCGCCCCTGGTGTCATTGCAGGTCGCGAAGATCCAATCTGCGCAACTTCGGTGCTTTCAATGCGGTGATGCCGACGATACCGATGGTCACGCAGCCGCCGACCACGACCGACGTCACCAGGCCAAGCAAGCGCGCCATCGAACCCGAATAAAACGCGCCAAGTTCGTTCGACGAGCTGATGAACAAGCCGTTGACCGACGACACGCGGCCGCGCATCTCATCCGGCGTGGCCAATTGCAACACCGTTGATCGCAGCACCACCGACACGCCATCGAAGATCCCCGACAGCAGCAGGAACCCGGCCGATAGCCAGAACGACGTGCTCAGGCCAAACCCGATCATGCATGCGCCGAAGCCGACCACCGCGCCCAGCATGATGCGGCCCGCATTGGCCTGCAGTTGCCAGCGCGACAAGATCAGTGCGACTGCCACAGAGCCCACTGCAGGTGCGCCGCGCAGCACGCCAAGCGCTTCCGGGCCGGCATGCAACACGTCCTTGATGAAGGCCGGCGCCAGCGAGATCGCACCGCCGAACAACACCGCGAACATGTCCAGCGCCAGCGCCGCGAGCAGGATCTGGTGGCCGAACACGAAACGCAGCCCTTCGCCAATGCTGGCCAGTACCGGTCCGCGCTGCAGCTGCAACGGCGGCTCGGTGACCGGCATGCGCAGCAGCGCGATGGCGGCCGCGATCGCGAAGGCCGCCGCCAGGCCATAGGTGGCTGATTTGCCGACCACTCCAACCAGCACGCCACCGATGGCCG
>JBKJOY010000360.1:0-6226 GCA_046595415.1 Thermomonas sp. | reverse complement strand
GCAGGCCGCGCTGGAAAACGACGGCGTCGATGTCCGCCTGGGATACAAGGCCGTGGAGGTCAAGGGCGGCGATTCACCGGCATTGGTGGTCGAGCACGGCACGGAAAACGACGAGATCCACTTCGATGCGCTGCTGGTCGCGATCGGGCGCAGCGCCAATGTCGAGGGCTATGGCGTGGATACGCTCGACCTCGGCCTGCGCAAGAACCAGACCATCGAAACCGACGAATTCATGCGCACGCGATTCCCGAACATCTATTGCGTCGGCGACGTCACCGGTCCGTACCAACTGACCCACGCCGGCGCCCACCAGGCGTGGTATGCCGCGGTCAACGCGCTGTTCGGCGGCATCAAGTCGTTTCGCACCGATTACCGCGTGCTGCCGGCCTGCACCTTCACCGAACCCGAGGCAGCGCGCGTGGGCCTGAGCGAGGCTGAGGCCAAGCAACAAGGCATCGAGGTCGAGGTGGTGAAGTACGATTTGTCAGAACTTGATCGCGCCGTTGCAGAAGGCGCCACGGCCGGATTCGTCAAGGTGCTGGTCATGCCGGGCAAGGACAAGCTTATCGGCGCGAGCGTCGTCGGCGAACGCGCCGGCGAGCTGATCGCGGTATTCGCGCTGGCGATGAAGCAGGGGATTGGTTTGGACAAGATCCTGGGCACGGTATTCGCATACCCGACGTTCGCCGAAGCCATCAAGGCGGTGGCTGGCGAACGCCGCAAGCGGCACCAGCCGGAAAAACTGTTGCGGCTCGCTGGACGCTATCACCGCTGGCAACGCGGTGGCCGCGCATGAGCAGGCGTGCGTATTCCGGCACGTTGCTGTTGCTGCTGCCACTGCTCGCGCTGGCCGCGCAGCCTGCACGTTTCTCGAATGCGGCTCCGGGCACGACGCTTCCCGCTGGCTGGAGTGTGCAACCGATTCCCAAGGTGCAACGCCAGACCCGCTTCGACCTTGTCGAGGACAGCGGCGCCACGGTGCTGCGGGCCAGCGCGGACAACGCCGCTTCGTCGCTCCGCTACAAACTTGACGTGGATCCACTTGTCGAAGGCAAGCTGCGCTGGCGCTGGAAGACCGGGCACGTCCTCGACAAGGCGGACCTGACATCGAAATCAGGCGACGATTATTCGGCGCGCCTGTATGTCTTCTTCGATCGCAAGCCGGCGCAGATGTCGTTTGGCGAACGCATCGCCTTCAAGCTCGGACGCTCGCGTTATGGCGAGCAGATCCCCTCCGCCGCACTGTGTTACGTCTGGGACAACAGGCAAGCGGTCGGTACCGTCCGTGACAACGCTTACACCGGCTTCGTCAAGATGGTGGTGGCCACCAGCGGCAAGTCGCAGCAAGGACAATGGGTCACATTGCAACGCGATGTCAGCGCAGACTACCGGCGCGCGTTCGGCACCGCGCCGCCACGCATCACCGGCATCGCGGTCGCTGTGGACACGGACAACACCAAGGAATCGACCATCAGTTATTTTGGCGACATCCGGTTCGCGGCAACGGAAGCTGGACGATGAACGCGATCCTCGCAGCACCCACACGCTCCTTCACTCGCACGCTGGATCAGCACGACCTGGTGCTTGCACGCACACCGCTGGAAATCCTGCAGGTCAACCTGACTGCGCGTTGCAACCTGGCCTGCACGCACTGCCATGTCGAATCCGGGCCCAAACGCACCGAGGCGCTGGATGCGCGCGGCATCGCGCGGCTGATCGAACTGATGGATACGGCGCCGGCACTGCATACGCTGGACCTGACCGGTGGTGCCCCCGAACTGCATCCGCAATTCCGTGAATTGGTAAGCGCGGGTCGCAAACGTGGGCTCAAGGTGATCGACCGTTGCAACCTCACCATATTGTCCGAACCCGGCCAGCAAGACACCGCCGAATTCCTTGCCGCACAGGGCGTTGCAGTGGTGGCTTCGCTGCCCTGTTACACGCCCGGAAACGTCAACAAGCAGCGCGGCAAGGGTGTGTTCGGCGGCAGCATCCAGGCCTTGCAGCAACTCAATGCGCTTGGCTATGGCATGCCTGGCAGTGGGCTTGAACTGGACCTGGTCTACAACCCGATTGGTGCGAGGCTGCCGCCATCGCAGGTCTCGCTGCAAAACGACTATCGCCAGCGCCTGCACGGCGACTTCGGCATCGCGTTCAACCAGTTGTTCACCATCACCAACATGCCGATCAAGCGCTTCCTGCACGAACTCGAGCGTGATGGCGAACTCGATGCCTACATGCAATTGCTGATCGACAACTTCAATCCACGCGCCGCGTTGGGCGTGATGTGCCGCAACCTGGTCTCGGTCGGATGGGATGGCGGCCTGTACGACTGCGACTTCAACCAGATGCTCGGCATCGAACTAGGTCGCGCGCGCACCACGTTGTGGGACATCACGCGCCTGGACGAGATTGACACGCGTCCGATCGCGTTCGCCCAGCATTGTTACGGATGTACGGCAGGCGCCGGCAGCAGTTGCGGCGGCAGCCTGGCCTGATCCGGAATGCATGTCCGGGCCATTCCGCCGTTGTCGATCATCATCCCGATTGGACCAGGCGATCACGCCTGGCATGGCTTGGTCGAACAACTCGCTCAACTCCCATCGCGCCCGCGGATCCTGCTGGTATTCGCCGATGGAGATGTGCAATCCACCACCGTGCCGGACTATTGCATGGCGCTGTCGGCGCCCGCCGGCCGCGCACATCAACTCAACGCAGGGATCGCCGCTGCCGATGCTGAGTGGCTGTGGCTGCTGCATGCGGATTCGCGCCTGCAAGCGGACACGTGGCAGGCATTGATCGATCATCTCGCCAGCACCCCACGTGCACTGGGATGGTTTCGGCTCGCGTTCGACCATGACGGTCCAGGGTTGATGGCGCTCAACGCGCTCGGCGCCAACCTGCGGGCGCGCTGGCTGGGCTTGCCGTTCGGGGACCAGGGCTTCGTCCTGCACCGCGATGACGCTGCGAGGCTGGGCGCCTTCGACCCTGCGCTGGCATTTGGCGAAGACCACGCGATGGTGTGGCGGGCGCGTCGTATCGGACTGCCCTTGCAGCGCATCAATGGCACCCTGCTGACGAGCGCCCGCAAGTATGCGGAGCAAGGCTGGTGGCGCACCACGATGCAACACCTGCGCCTCACCGCACGCCAGGCGAATCAGGAATCGCGGCGACCATGACCTTACGCGTTGGCCTCGCGATCTTCGTCAAGACGCCGGGACATTCGCCATTGAAGACGCGGCTGGCCGCGGGTATTGGCATCGATGCCGCCCGGCAGTTCCACACGCTGGCGGCGCACGCCGTGGCTGCCGTGGCACGCCAGGCGCAACGGGAACTACCCGGTTGCACTGCCCATTGGGCCGTCGCCGAAACCCTCGCGCTCGACGATCCGGCATGGGCGTCGCTACCCCGCATCGGTCAGGGTGACGGCGATCTCGGCGCACGCATGGGCTACGTGACCGACGGTCTGTTGGCTCGATTCGATGCAGCCCTGCTGCTGGGTGCCGACACGCCGCAGATCACTGCGGCCGACATCGTGGCTGCCGCGCATGGCCTGCAAGCGAACCCGCACGTACTGGGCCCGAGCGAGGACGGCGGCTTCTGGTTGTTGGCGACGCGTGGCGGCGTTCCAGCGCCTGCATGGTCTACGACGCCGTGGTCACACGCCGAGACTGCCGCGCGCTTCAGCAAGGCACTAGGCGATGCAACAATCGCGCGCCTGCGCACGCTGCGCGATGTCGATATCGCGGATGACCTGACGCCGCTGTTACGGGATCTGGATGCGCTCGACAAACCGCTGCCGGAGCAACAGCGATTGGTCGAGTGGTTGCGCGCCACGCTGCGCTAGCGACGCCGGAATGGTTCACGCAACAGTGACATCAGGCGAGTCGCATCTTCGGCATCAACACCTTCAACACCGAAGCCCTGGGGTTGGCTTCGTGCCTGCGCGGCGTAGCTGCCAAAGCAGTGATCCCACACACTCAGGTTGAAGCCGAAGTTGCGCTGCTGCTCGTCGAAATGGGTGGAGTGATGGATCCAATGCATGTTGGGCGTCACCAGCAGCACGCGTACCAGTCGATCCAGCCACGCAGGCAACGCGAGGTTGGCGTGCGTCACCAAGGCGAAGCTCGACAGCAATACTTCAAACACCATCGCCGCCAATGGCGTGACGCCAATCAGCACCACCAGCGCGATCTTGATCGCCAGGGACACCAGGATCTCCAACGGGTGGAAGCGCAAGGCCGATGTCGCATCCAGGGTCTGGTCGGTGTGATGGACCCGATGCAGCCGCCACAGCAACGGACACGCATGCAGCAGGCGATGTTGCCAGTAGATCGCCAAATCCAGCAACACCAGTGCGATGCCGAAGCCCAACCATCCCGGCATCGAAAGTAGATTCAGCAGTCCGATTCCCTGCCCGTGGGCCCACACCGCCGCGCCCACCACGCCAGCAGGCATCAGCAAACGCACCATCAACGTATCCAGCAGGATCAAACCGACGTTTGCCGGCCAGCGACGGGCGCGCACGGGTGGCGGATTGGGGCCACGCACGCAGGCTTCCAGCACCAACAGCACAACCAGCACCCCGAGAAAGATGCCGCCACGCACTGCGATGTCACCGGGGAAATTGGCCATGCCGAGATTATCCCTCGCTGCGGCGGCTGGCCGCGACAATGTCGAATTCGCGTTGCTACAGTTCAATCCCCGCGATCCATAGGCCTGCCTCCAATGACCTCGACCCGTCTCCTGCCCGCCCTGTCCGCTCTTGCCATCGGTCTGGTGCTGGGCCTGACTGCCTGCAAGCCGGCACCTCCAGCCGCCACCCCGCCTGACCCCTCGTCACCTGCCGCGGCCGACTCCGTTCACGCCAGCACCGCCGAAAAAGTGTCGGCCGCAGTGGATGCAATCAATCCGATCACCAGCCCGCGCGAGGCTGTCATCGCCTCGATGCACAAGCTGATGGGCGCGACCAGCTACCACGTCAGCATGCAGATGGACGGTGGCCCGAAGGGCCTGATGGACAACCAGGTCGACTTCGTGGCACCGGACCGCTTTCGCATGGAGATGGCCGGCATGGGTACGCAGATCATCGTCGGCGACACCATGTATATGTCGATGCAGGGCCGCAGGATGCAGGTGCCGATGCCCAAGGACACCACCAACAAGTGGCGTGATCCCGGCAACTTCAAGGAAGCCGCGGCGAGCATGACGGCCGACAGCATGGGCAGCGAATCCGTCGATGGGATCAGCACGCAGAAGTACAACGTGCACCAGACCGTGCCCACGACCGCGGAGTACATCCTGTGGGTCGGGGCCGATGGCATGCCGCTGCAGATGCGCATGAACAGCGACATGAAGGGCAAACTGGTCACCACCACGATGCGCTATTCGCGCATCAATGATCCGACCCTGAGTATCGACGCGCCCAAATAGCGCAATAAGCCGCTGGCGCGGCACAATGGGGCATGGCCAGTCACGCCCCTCGGAAACCTGCTCTCAAAGAGCCCGCACTCAACCTGTCGCCGTCGCCGGGGGACGAGGTCAAAAGCACCACGTGTTACATGTGCGCCTGCCGCTGCGGCATCAAGGTGTGGCTGCAGAATGACGGTTGCAACGGGAAAAAAATCCGCTACATCCAGGGCAACCGCGAGCACCCGGTGAACCAGGGTGTGTTGTGCGCGAAAGGCGCGGCCGGGATCATGCAGCACTATTCGCCGGCCCGGCTTTCAAAGCCACTCCTGCGGGTGGGTGAACGCGGCACTGGCGAGTTCCGCGAAATCGAGTGGGATGAAGCACTTGAACTCGCCACGTCATGGCTGGCGCCCATCCGCGCGCGTAATCCGGATGAACTGGCATTCTTCACCGGCCGTGACCAGTCGCAGGCGTTGACGAGCTGGTGGGCGCAGCAATTCGGCACGATCAACTATGCGGCGCATGGCGGCTTCTGCTCGGTGAACATGGCGGCCGGCGGTTTGTATTCGGTCGGCGGCAGTTTCTGGGAATTCGGCGAACCCGACTGGGAACACACCCGCTACCTGATGCTGTGGGGCGTGGCCGAAGACCACGACTCAAACCCGATCAAACTTGGCTTGGCCAGACTCAAGGCCAGCGGCGCCAAGATCGTGGCGGTCAATCCGGTGCGCAGCGGCTATGGCGCGATCGCCGACGAATGGATCGGGATTCGCCCCGGCACGGATGGCCTGTTCGCCTTCGCGCTGGTGCATGA
>JBKJOY010000372.1:0-2654 GCA_046595415.1 Thermomonas sp. | reverse complement strand
AGGCTGTCGACATGCTGACCAAGTCGGCGATCAAGGAAATGATCGTGCCCTCCTTGCTGCCGGTTGCGGTTCCGGTGGTAGTTGGTCTGTTGCTCGGCGCACAAGCGCTGGGTGGCCTGCTGATCGGCACCATTGTCACCGGCATCTTCGTGGCGATCTCGATGACCACCGGTGGCGGTGCATGGGACAACGCCAAGAAGTACATCGAGGACGGCAACTGCGGTGGCAAGGGTTCCGAGGCACACAAGGCCGCGGTCACCGGCGATACCGTCGGCGATCCCTACAAGGACACCGCCGGCCCGGCGATCAACCCGTTGATCAAGATCATCAATATCGTGGCCCTGCTGCTGGTGCCGCTGCTGTAGGCAATGCGTCATCGCATCACGAAAACGGCGGCCTTCGGGCCGCCGTTTTTATTTCGAGCGCTACCCAGGCAGGCCGGATCGTCATCGCAATCATGTTGCTGCCATAGCGTTCGCAAGCCCGCTACTGCCCGCGCGGATATCCATCCGCCACACAATGCCCAGGCGTTATTTGGCCGCGAGTACATCCACTGGCTCGATTTGAGGCGGCGAGGCCAGCAGGCGATCAGCGTTGGCCATCAATGCCTTGGCGATTTCGCCTTCCAAGTGCGCTGCGCGTCCAGCTTCGTCCTCGAAGGTATCGAAGATGCCGAAGGTCGACGGACCGATCTTGAACGCGTACCAGGTCTTGGTAGCCATCTCATCACGGGCCAACGGCAATGCACCCGCCAACAGGGCTTCGACCTCGGCTTCTTTACCTGGCTTGGCCTCCAAGCGTGCCAGCAATCCATATTTCAACATCGTAAATCCTCATGACGGGTGGTGGAGCGCCATACTGGTCTCCGCAGAGTTAGGACGCCGTGGACGACCCGACGGCACGAATTTCGAGTGAATGCTGCAATGCAACACCATCACGTAGAATGGGCGCTTCGTGGCGATGCCCGACGCGCCACCGCAATCAAGGGAGCACTATCCATGGGCCTGGACCTGGTCGCCACCGGCAACAATCCGCCGGACGAAATCAACGTCATCATCGAAATCCCGAAGGATGCCGAGCCGGTCAAATACGAGGTCGACAAGGCCAGCGGGGCGATTTTCGTCGACCGCGTGCTGTCCACACCGATGCGGTATCCCTGCAACTACGGCTATGTCCCGCATACCCTGTGCGGCGACGGAGACCCTGCCGACGTGGTGGTGCTGATGCCGCTGGCGCTGATTCCCGGTTCGGTGATCCGGGTGCGCCCCGTTGGGGTGCTGCGCATGGTCGACGAGGCCGGCGACGACGAGAAAGTCCTCGCGGTGCCGATCAGCAAGGTGTATCCCGGCTACGACCACATCGCCCACCTCGACGACGTGCCCAAGCATTGGCTGGACCGCATCGCGTACTTCTTCGAGCACTACAAGGATCTGGAGCCCGGCAAGTGGGTCAAGCTGGATGGCTGGGGCGGCCGCGATGAGGCGCGCCAAATCCTGATCGAATCAATCAGACGCTACGAAGCAACGTCGGACAAGCCGAACTTTTGACCTCAACGCCTGGCTGCAAGCGCCGGTGGGAGACGGCGCGTCGCTTGGCGGCGATCCCGTCTACGCTTGATCTTGGCGCGCAATGCTCAAGCCGATCAGACGGGACACCACGATCGTGACGTATCCCACTCCGGCGCATTGCTCCAGGATTGCCAGCACCCTCGCCGCAGAGCTCAGAGGCAGGACGTCGCCAAGCCCGGTTGCGGACAGGTTGGTGAAGCTGAGGAAGAGCAACTCTACCCACTGGCGGGGCCGCTCCGGATCGACCGCGCCGATGAAGCTACCCGGCACCCAGGCCTGGCAGACGTAATAGGCATAAGCGAAGGCCCAGCCAAGCAGGGTGAAGGTCGCGCCCGCGGCGAACAGCTCATCGGTGGTCACGCGATGATCGTGCAGCATGTACGAGATCAGGCTGTAGGCGGCATAAATGTACAACGCCGATTCAAGCAAGGCAGAGAACGGCAACAGCTGCTGCTGATTGAACAGGACGCCAACCACGGTCAGCAATATCGCGGGAATGGCCAGCAGCCATGCGACCACGTTTGCGGTCGGACTGCGCCTGACCACCCATACGGCCAGCGGGACGACGACAAGGGCAACCGCGCCGAACAACAGACGCCCCCCAGCGCTGTTGTCGATCAACGGGTAGACCAACAGACTCAGCAGCTGCGCCGCCAGCAGGAAGGCGGACGGGTGTCGTTTGGCGGACCGCCCCCAGATGCGCAAACGCAACGAAGTCTGCATCTCAGAACGCAACCAGTTTGTAGTGGAAGCGCATGGCGTAATAGATCACGTACAGCCACGACAGCAGCCCGTGCACGATGGCCCACAGCAGGGACTTGTTCGCGCTCCACGAAATCACCATCGCCAACGCGCTGCCGAAGCTGAGCCCGGTCCTCACCACCTGTCCGCTGCGCGACATGTTCATGCCTCCCGGTACACCTGCGCGCCCTGTTCGCGGAACTCGGCGGATTTCTCCGCCATGCCGGTTTCGATCGCGACGGATGCATCGACGCCGTGCTCGGCAGCATAGTCGCGCACGTCCTGGGTGATCTTCATGCTGCAGAAGTGCGGGCCGCACATCGAGCAGAAGTGAGCGACCTTGTG
>JBKJOY010000227.1:0-14165 GCA_046595415.1 Thermomonas sp. | reverse complement strand
GTCGATCTCGCCGGAATCCGGTGTTTCCTGGCCCGCGATCATCCGGAACAGGGTCGACTTGCCGGCACCGTTGGGGCCGATGATGCCAACGATCGCGCCGTTCGGGATGCTGAAGTTGAGGTTGTCGATCAGCACGCGGTCGCCATACGCCTTGCTGACGTTCTTGAACTCCATCACCTTGGCGCCCAGGCGCTCGCCCGGCGGGATGAAGATTTCATTGGTCTCATTGCGCTTCTGGTAGTCGACCGCTTGCAATTCTTCCATCCTGGCCAGGCGTGCCTTGCCCTTGCTGCGGCCGCCCCTGGCATTTTGCCGTGACCATTCCAGTTCCTTCTGGATGGCTTTCTGGCGCGACTTCTCCTGGTTGTCTTCCAGTTTCAGGCGATCGCCCTTCTGGGTCAGCCAATCGGTGTAGTTGCCTTTCCACGGAATGCCGCGGCCGCGATCCAGTTCCAGGATCCATTCGGCGGCGTTGTCCAGGAAGTAGCGGTCATGGGTGACGGCCACGACCGTTCCGGTATAGCGGGCAAGGAACTCCTCCAGCCATTCCACCGACTCGGCGTCCAGGTGGTTGGTCGGCTCATCCAACAGCAACATGTCGGGCTTCTGCAGCAGCAGGCGGCACAGCGCAACGCGGCGTTTCTCGCCCCCCCTCAGCTTGCCGATGATCGCATCCCACGGCGGCAGGCGCAGTGCATCGGCGGCGATCTCCAACTGGTTCTCCAGCGTGTGTGCATCGCCAGCGGCGAGGATCGCTTCCAGCTTTTCCTGACGCTTGGCCAATGCATCGAAGTCGGCGTCTTCTTCCGCATACGCGGCATACACCGCATCCAGCTCGGCCTGGGCGTTCAGCACTTCGCCGACGCCTTCCTCGACTGCCTGGCGCACGGTCTTCTCGGGATCGATTTCGGGTTCTTGCGCGAGGTAACCGACCTTGATCCCTGGCTGGGCACGGGCTTCGCCCTGGAAGTCGGTATCGACGCCGGCCATGATCTTCAGCACGGTCGACTTGCCGGAACCGTTCAGGCCCAACAGGCCGATCTTGGCGCCGGGAAAGAAGCTCAGCGAGATGTCCTTGATGATCTGCTTTTTGGGCGGGACGATCTTGCTGACACCATTCATGGTGTAAATGTATTGGGACATCAGGGGCTCCGCAGGCATGCGGCGGCGCCTGCGCATGTCAGGGCCGCGAAAAGGGGTTCGGAAGCCGCGATTATAGCCGTTCGCGGTCTGTCACCGGCCCGCGTGGCGTGTGTTGGCCGATGCGGTCGCCTATCAGGTCAAGCCCAGGGCCTGTTGCGCCACCAGGCTGCCGACAGCTACCGCGAACCACGTGCCCAGGCCCAGCAGGATCGGGCGCGGCCCCGTTTTGCGCATCTGCCGTAGATCCGCCGAAAGGCCAATGCCGGCCAATGCCGCGACGATGCACACCTGCGCGGCAACGTGCAGGGCGTGCAGCAATTGCACGGGAAGCACGCCGCTGCTGCCGACGCCCGCGGCCACCACGAAGCCGAGGATGAACCACGGGAAGATGCCGCGTACGCCTGTCATGTTCTCACCGCCCGCTCGTGCGCTGCCTGCTTTCACCTTGCTGGAGACGCTGCGCTGGCGCGATGCGAGCCACATCGCCAAGACCAGGGTGACCGGCACGATCAGGCTGGCACGCGTCAGCTTGACGACCGTGGCCAGCTCGCCTGCCGCTTGGCTGTACTGGTAGCCCGCCGCGACGACCGATGAGGTGTCGTTGATCGCGGTGCCCGCCCACAAGCCGAACCCGTGGTCGCTCAGGCCAAGCAAGTGGCCCAGCGGCGGGAACAGCAGTGCCCCCGCCACGTTGAACAGGAAAATGGTGGTCATCGCCAAGGCGATCTCGTGTTCGCGGGCCTTGACGATGGGCGCGGTCGCGGCAATCGCGGATCCGCCACAGATCGCGGTGCCCACGCCGATCAGGATCGGCAACGGGCCTTCCAGGCGTAGCAGGCGGCTCAAGCCCCACGCGGCGACGAACGCGACGGTCAGGGTGACCAGTGTCAATGGCAATGAATCCAGGCCGGTCCTGGCGACATCCGCAATCGAAAGCCCGAATCCCAGCATCACGACCGATGCCTTCAATAATGGACCTTGCGAAAACTTGATACCCGGCTTGTGCCGTGGCTGCGGCACGCCGCACGCGCCCACGACCAGCCCGATCAACAACGCGGAAACCGCGCCCCCGATCACTGGCAGCCACGCGCCGATGAGCAGCGCCGGCGCGACCACGGCGGCCACCAGCAACAAGCCGGCGCCAAGCGCCTGCCACGGCGGGCTGAAGGCGGACGATGGCAGGACGGCGCTGTTCGGAGTGTTCATTGCGATCGACCACGGCGTGAGGTCTGCAGTGTGGGCGTCCGTTTCAATCAATAATAGTTTCTATTATGTAGATATGAGATAAGATTATCTGATGAATTTTGCGAGCGTTCGCCAGATAGAAGTCTTCGTGCAGACAGTCGCCTGCGGCAGCTTGCGGGGCGTGGCGGAGTTGCTGCACATGACCCCGCCAGCGGCGAGCATGGCTTTGTCGGAATTGGAGCGACTGTCGGGAGGTCCCTTGTTTGATCGACGCGGCGGGCGCCTGCACTTGAACGCGCGTGGTCGCGAGCGCCTGCCGCTGGCCAAGGAACTGCTGGAGCGGCATCGCGAATTCGCCCGCTTCGATGGAGACAACATCGCGCCTGGCAGCGAGTTGCGTATCGGTGCCAGCAACACGGTGGGCAACTACCGCATCGGTGAATTACTGGCGCCGTTCACGCAAGCGCAGCCCGATGTGCATCTGCGCCTGCACGTCGACAACACCCGGATCATCGCGGCAGGCGTGCTCGACGGCAGCCTGGACGTCGGCTGCGTGGAGGGGCCCGTGGTGCATGCCGAATTGATGCGGCGAGCGTGGCGGGATGACCTGCTGGTGGTATGCGCCGCCGCCGGCCATCCCCTTGCTGGCCGTCGCAGATTGGTACCCGCGGACTTCAGCAATACGCGCTGGGTGGTCCGCGAACCCGGTTCGGCGACCCGCGCCATGAGTGAGCAACTGCTGGCGCAGCTGCCAGCGCCAGAGGCATTACTGGAACTGGGCCAGAGCGAAGCCATCAAGCAAGCGGTGATTGCCGGACTCGGACTGGCGTGCCTGCCGGAAGTCGCGTTGGCTGACGCCGTGGCCGCGGGACGCTTGGTGGTGCTGGATACACCGTTCGCTCAACTGCGGCGCACGTTGTCGCTGCTCTGGCATCGCGACCAGTACCAAGGGGCGGCTTTGCGTGCGTTTCTTGCCTCGATCACCTCGCCCGCAGGCGGGATTGCTGGGGCTGCATCCAGCCCGCCATGACGACCGCGCCGCGCTGGGCTGGCCAGCCGCAGGAACTGCTCTGGGCCCGCCTGCGGGCTACAATCAGGATCCCCACACCCTGCCGGAGTTGCGATGTTTTCCCGTGCCGACCTGATCGCTGGATACGACCCTGAACTGGCCAAGGCCATCGCCGATGAAACCCGCCGGCAAGAGGACCACGTCGAGCTGATCGCGTCCGAGAACTACGCCAGCCCGCGCGTGATGGAAGCGCAGGGCAGCCAGCTGACCAACAAGTACGCCGAAGGTTATCCGGGGAAGCGCTATTACGGTGGTTGCGAATACGTCGATGTCGCCGAGCGGCTGGCGATCGAACGCTGCAAGGAACTATTCGAGGCGGACTATGCGAACGTGCAACCGCATTCGGGCTCACAGGCCAACCAGGCGGTGTATTTCGCGCTCCTGCAGCCTGGCGACACCATTCTGGGCATGTCGCTGGCGCACGGCGGCCACCTCACGCATGGGGCCAAGGTCAACTTCAGCGGCAAGTTCTTCAACGCGGTGCAGTACGGCGTCAACGAGCACGGCCTGATCGATTACGACGAAGTCGAGCGGCTGGCGCTGGAACACAAACCAAGAATGGTGGTGGCCGGTTTCAGTGCGTACTCGCAGGTGGTCGACTGGGCGCGCTTCCGTGCCATCGCCGACATGGTCGGTGCCTACCTGTTCGTCGACATGGCGCATGTCGCCGGCTTGGTTGCCGCCGGCGTGTATCCGAACCCGGTGCCGCATGCGCATGTGGCGACGTCGACCACGCACAAGACCCTGCGTGGTCCGCGCGGCGGCATTATCGTGGCCAGCAAGGCGGGCATGGGCGACGCAGCCGAAGAGATCGAGAAGAAGCTGCAGTCGATCGTGTTTCCGGGCATCCAGGGCGGTCCGCTGATGCACGTGATCGCGGCCAAGGCGGTAGCGTTCAAGGAAGCACTGGAGCCCGAATTCAAGACGTACCAAGCGCAGGTCGTGAAGAACGCGCAGGCGATGGCGAAAACGATTATCGGCCGCGGCTACAAGATCGTGTCCGGCGGCACCGAGAACCACCTGATGCTGGTGGACATGATCGGCAAGGATGTCAGCGGCAAGCAGGCGGAAGAAGCGCTGGGCAAGGCGCATATCACTGTCAACAAGAATGCGGTCCCGAATGACCCGCGCAAACCGTTCGTCACCTCCGGTCTGCGCATCGGCACGCCTGCAGTCACGACCCGTGGCTACCGCGAAGCCGACTGCGTGGCGCTGGCCGAATGGATCTGCGACGTGCTCGACAACCCGAACGACGAACACGTGATTGCCGGCGTGCGTGCCAACGTCGAAAAACAGTGCGCGCAGTATCCGGTGTACGGCGACTGACCTGGCGTGCATTGCCCGTTCTGCCAGCACGACAACACCCGCGTGATTGATTCACGCGTGAGCGAAGACGGCGCGACCATCCGCCGTCGTCGCGAGTGCGAGGCCTGCGGCGAACGGTTCTCCACTCTGGAAACCATCGAACTGAAACTGCCGACCATCATCAAGTCCGATGGACGTCGCGAGAATTTCGACGCACGCAAATTGCGCCTGGGTTTCGATCGCGCGTTGCAGAAGCGGCCGGTGTCGGAGGAACACATCGAGGCGTCGGTGCGTGCGGTGGTGCATCAGTTGCGGATGACCACGGAGCGCGAGTTGGCCTCGCGCCGGGTCGGTGAATTCGTGATGGGCGAACTGCGCAAGCTGGACCATGTGGGCTATGTGCGTTTTGCCTCGGTGTATCGCGCGTTCGAGGACGTGGCAGATTTCCGCGAAGAGCTCGACCGGCTTGAGCATGACCTGCCCGGCGAAGGCCAGTTGTCGTTGTTGGGCGGCGGCAGCGCGGGCATTCCGAACGACAAGGGCCGCAAACGATGAGTTTTTCTGCAAACGATCACGCGCTGATGGCGCGTGCATTGCGTTTGGCTGAGCGTGGCGCATGGACCACGCGTCCCAATCCGATGGTTGGCTGCGTGATTGCCCAAGGCTTTGATGTGGTCGGCGAAGGCTGGCACCAGCGCAAGGGCGAGGCGCATGCAGAAGTGTTCGCGATTGCGGCGGCGGGTGATCGCGCCAAGGGTGCCACTGCGTACGTGACGCTAGAGCCATGCGCACACACGGGCAGCACCGGGCCGTGCGCGGAGGCATTGATTGCAGCCGGCGTGTCACGCGTGGTGTGCGCGATGCGCGATCCGTTCCCGGAAGTGGATGGGGCCGGCATCGAGAGGTTGCGTGCTGCGGGGATCGAGGTCCAGGTCGGCCTGATGGACGCGCAGGCGCGCGAACTCAATCGCGGGTTTCTTTCCCGCATCGTGCGCGGGCGGCCGTGGCTGCGGGTCAAGTTGGCGGCCAGCCTGGACGGGCGCAGCGCGCTGGCGTCCGGCGATTCCAAATGGATCAGCAGCGAGGCCTCGCGCCTCGACGTGCAGCGTTGGCGCGCACGTAGTGGCGCGTTGCTGACCGGCGCCGGCACCGTATTGATGGACGATCCGCAGCTGACCGTGCGCATGCCGGACGGTGTCGACGTCGTGCCACCGTTGCGGGTGGTGCTCGACCCGGGGCTGGCAACGGTCGCGCGTGGCCGCGTTCGCGAAGGCGATGCGCCTACCTTGTACCTGCACGCACCGGATGCAAAACCACCGCGCACGCTGGACGCCGACCACGTGGCGGTGCCGGTGCAGGGCGGACTGTTCGACCTGCGCGCCGTGCTGCGTTTGTTGGCGGATCGCGGCATCAATGAAGTGCAGCTGGAAGCAGGTGCGACGCTTGCAGGCAGCTTCCTGTCCGCCGGGCTGGTCGACGAACTCCTGCTGTACATCGCACCGGTGCTACTCGGCGAGCGCGCACGGCCATTGTTCGATGGCTTGCACATCGATGAAATGACCGAACGCCTGCGCCTGAAAGTCGTGGATACGCGCCACATCGGCGAAGACCTGCGCCTGTTGTTGCGCCCAGAAGCGGACCTGACCTGATGTTCACTGGATTGATTGCGGGCGTCGGCCGCTTGGCCGCGCGGGACCCCATTGGCGGCGACGTGCGATTGACCGTGGAGGTCGGCACCCTGCCCTGGTTGAACCAAGACGATGGCGGCGTGGCGCTTGGCGAAAGCATCGCAGTCAATGGCTGCTGCCTGACTGTCGTTGCATTCGACACCACAAGTTTCGCCGTGGATGCCTCAAACGAAACCCTGGCATTGACCACGCTCGGCAGGCTGGAGCTTGGCGCCCCGCTGAACCTGGAACGCGCAATGTTGCCGACAGATCGGCTCGGCGGCCACTTGGTGAGTGGCCATGTGGATGGCCTCGCCGTGGCTTGCAAGCCATGGGACGATGCGCGCGCGGTGCGTTGGCGATTCACTGCGCCGATGGCACTGCTGCGTTTTGTCTCGATGAAGGGCTCGGTGTGCGTGGATGGCGTGAGCCTGACCGTGAATGCGGTGGATGATTCCGGCTTCGAAGTTGCGCTGATCCCGCATACCGTCGAACACACCGCGTTCCATGCGTTGCGCGAAGGCGACGCGGTCAACATCGAAGTGGATTTGCTGGCGCGGTATGTCGAGCGCTTGCTGGTGACCAAGGACGTGCAATGAGTCGCTCCATGGGTTTTGCTTCAATCCCCGAGCTGTTGGAAGAACTGCGCGCCGGGCGCATGGTGGTGATCGTCGACGACGAGGACCGCGAGAACGAGGGCGACCTGATCATGCCGGCCGAGCTCGTGCGGCCGGCCGACATCAACTTCATGGTCACCCATGCGCGTGGCCTGGTGTGCCTGTCGTTGACCCGCGAGCGCTGCGCGCAGTTGGGGCTCAATCCAATGGTGCGCGACAACACCTCGCAGCACCACACCAACTTCACCGTCAGCATTGAAGCAGCCGAAGGCGTCACCACCGGCATCAGCGCTTATGACCGCGCGCATACAGTGCGGACTGCGGTGCGTCCGGATGCCGCGCCGCGTGACCTGTCGCAACCCGGGCATATCTTCCCGTTGATGGCGCAGCCCGGTGGCGTGCTCTCGCGTGCCGGTCATACCGAAGCGGCGGCGGATCTTTCGATGCTGGCGGGCTTCGAGCCAGCCGGCGTGCTGGTGGAAATCCTCAACGCTGATGGCTCGATGGCGCGGCGCCCCGAACTTGAAGTGTTCGCACGCGAGCACGGCTTGAAGATCGGGTCGATCGAGGACCTGATCCGCCACCGCTCGGAAACCGAACACACGGTCGAGCGCGTCGACAGCCGTCCGATCGACACCGACCATGGCGCGTTCGTCCTGCATACCTACCGTGATCGGCTGCGCCGCGCACTGCATTACGCGCTGGTGCGTGGCGATGTTGCAGGCACCGAACCCGTGCTCGTGCGGGTGCAGGCGCAAAACCCGCTGGCGGACGCGCTGCATTGGCGTCGCAGTGATTTCGGCCCGCTGGTGGGCGATGTGCTGGCCCTGATCGATGCTGAGGATCTCGGCGTGCTGGTGTTGCTGGGCGAGCCGCAGGATCCGGACGTGACCCTGTCGCGTATTCGTGAACAGCCCGAACCCGCCGCTGGGAAGACCGGCGCGCTCGCGCAATGGCGGCGCACCGGCGCGGGTTCGCAGATCCTGGCGGACCTGGGATTGTCACGGCTGCGGGTGTTGGGCAGCCCGCGTCGGCAAGTGGGTGTGGCCGGGTTCGGGCTGGAAATCGTGGAATACGTGGCGCTGCCACCGCGCTAAACTGCACGGCCACGATTCGAACCGGTCATGCCGGTCATTCCCGATGCCGCATCTAGAAGGCGACCTGCGTGCCCATGAAGGCGCACGCTTCGCGATCATCGCCAGTCGCTGGAATCCGACCATCACCGATGCGTTGGTGGTGGCCGCGCGGCAGACATTCGCGGCCCATGGCGTGGCCGACTCGGCCGTGGATGTGGTGCGTGTGCCGGGCGCATGGGAGTTGCCCATGGTTGCGCGCGCGTTGGCGATAGCCGGTGAACATGCCGCGCTGGTCGCCTTGGGCTGCGTGGTGCGCGGCGACACCCGCCATTACGAGCAGGTGGCCGATGGCGCGGCCGAAGGCCTGATGCGCGTCGCACTGGATACTGGCGTGCCGGTGATCAACGGTGTGCTGGCGGTGGAGCGCTTCGAAGATGCCAAGGCGCGCGCCGGCGGCAATCACGGAAACAAGGGTGAGGAAGCCGCGCTGGTTGCGATCGAGATGGCCGACCTGAATCAGAAACTGCAGACCCACCATGGCCACAACACGGGATCAAGTCATGCATAACAAACACCGGACTGATGGGGTCGACCCCGTGGCACGTTCGCGTTCGCGCCGGCGTGCCTTGCAGGCGATCTACGCCTGGCAGCTGAACAAGCCGACCGAGGCCGCGCTGATCGCGGAGTTCGCGCACGAACAGGCCCATGAAATCGCCGACCTCGAGTATTTCGAGGACCTGGTGCGGGGCGTGCTGCGGCATGTCACTGAGCTCGATACCGCGCTGACCGACCACCTGGACCGCGGCGTGGAAGAGGTCGACATGATCGAACGCGCGGCCTTGCGCATCGCCGCCTATGAATTACTGCACCGTCCCGACGTGCCCTATCGGGTCGTCATCAACGAAGCGATCGATTCGACCAAGCGCTTCGGCTCCGAGCACGGCCACACGTACGTCAACGGCGTGCTCGACAAGGCAGCGATTGCGCTGCGCGGCACCGAAGCGCAGGCCTCGCGCACGCGCTGAGTGCGAGACGGGTTTTCTCGTGAGCGCCATTGAATTCGACCTGATCGCCCGCATCCGCGAGCGCGCCAGCAACACGCGCACAGGCGTGGTGCTGGGCATCGGTGATGATGCTGCGTTGTTGCAGATCCCAGCGGGCCAGCAGTTGGTGGTCGCGATGGATACGCTCAATGCCGGCGTGCATTTCCCCGACGACACCGCGCCGGCGGACATTGGCTGGAAAGCGCTGGCGGTGAACCTCTCGGACCTGGCGGCAATGGGCGCCACCCCGGCTTGGTGCACGTTGTCGCTGTCGTTACCCCACGCAGGCACGGCGTTCGTGGAGGGCTTCCTCGATGGTTTTCTTGCATTGGCCGCCTTGCACCAGGTTTCACTGGTCGGTGGCGACACCACGCGCGGGCCGTTATCGATTTGCGTCACTGCGCACGGCTTGGTTGACGCAGGCACGGCGCTGCGCCGTGATGCGGCATTGATCGGTGATGACATCTGGGTCAGTGGCACGCTGGGTGATGCAGCGGCGGCGTTGGTGCAATGGAAGGCAAAAAGGGGTCAGGTTCATTTTCCCCAGGAAAATGAACCTGACCCCTTTTTGTTGGCGCGCCTTGACCGGCCGACGCCACGCGTCGCGCTGGGTCGCGCACTGCGCGGCATCGCGCATGCCTGCATTGACATATCCGATGGCCTGCTAGCCGACCTCGGCCATGTCTGCGCGGCCAGCGGCGTTGGTGCGCAAGTGGATGTCGATGCGTTGCCAGCATCCGAGGCTTTGCTAGCGGCGTTCGCTACGGAAGCATGCCGCGGCATGCAGGCCACCGGCGGCGATGACTACGAATTGTGTTTCACCGCAAGCCCAGCGGGGCGGGATGCGATACATGCCGCTGCGCTTGCAAGCTCGGTCGCGGTGACCCGCATCGGTGTTGTGACGGCGGGTCTTGGCGTTTCTGCGCGCTCGGGTGATGCTGGGTGGTCAGCGCCAGGAACAGGTTGGACGCATTTCGGCTGAGGGAAGGATCTGCGTTCGAACCAGCGACACGAGCGTTACGCAGCGGTTACCGCGATCTTGGCCGAGGCCAGTTGTGTGGTGTGTTTCAGCAATCATCCGCGCGAAACGCGTCGCGCAACCATTCCAGCCGTGGTGTGGCTGGATCGCCGCTGGCATCGACCACGTCGAACCGACAGGCCGCTTGCGCATGTTGCGGGTGCTGCATCAGGAACACCTGTGCCGCGTGCAGCAACTTCCGGCGCTTGTGCAGATCCACTGAAGCGCCGCCGCCGCCAAACGCGTTGCTGGCGCGGTAGCGCACTTCCACGAACACCAGCATGTCTGTGTCCAGCATCACCAGGTCCAATTCGCCGCCGCGCGCGCGCGCATTGCGTGCCACTATCGTCAACCCATGCCGTTGCAAGTAGGCGAGGGCAGCGGACTCGATGGCATCGCCGCGGGCGCGGCCTGCGGTTATCGGCACGCGGTCACGCGCTTAGCGTGCGTCGTCGTTGATCGGCATTGCGACGCCGCCGGTGAAGCGGGACCAGCTCGGCTGGCGCAACACGTTGCCAAAGCCGTCCAGGCTCAGCCGCCCCGTGGCACCGGCGACGTCGCTATTCGGCGACAACGCAAGCCGTTCCAGATAGGCAGTCAGCAACCAGGCGTCATAACCGAACGCGAACAGCCTCGCGGCCGGTCCCCTGGCGCTGTCAAGGCGAGCTGCGGCGCTGGTTTGGGACGGGATGCCGGGTACGTCGCGGACACCCCATGTCTCGGTGGGGTAGACGATGCCATCCAGCAGGATGTCGTCGCTGGCCTTGCCGGTGCCGGACACGATCTGCGACGTGGCCACGCGAGGTTTGCCGGCAAGCCCGGCCGCCGCCAGCCGCGGCGCAAGTTCACGCGCCTGGCTACCCTTGAGGGCAAGGAACACGGCATCGATCACGGTGTCTGCGGGCAACACGATGGCAGCGCCCGGACTGTAGGCGACGCGCGTTGCGACTTGGCCGCCACGTTGCAGCAAGTGTTCGGCCAGTGCGCCTGATGCGCGACGCTGTGCATCGTCATTGGCGCTGATGACCAGGACCCGGCGTGCGCCGCTCGCGAGGATATATTCGGCAGCGGTGATGCCTTCGTCTTCTGGTGACAGCGAGAAACTGGCGCTGCCGGCGGGTGGCATGCGGCTGCCGCGGTTCAGCGCCAGCAGCGGCACGGGCGGCGCCTCATTGGCGAAAATGGCGTCCACTTCTTCCCGGCTGAGCGGGCCGACCACGAAATCGTTCCCTTCCGCCGTGGCACGTGCATAGGCTGCACTGGCGCCGGCGGTCGTGTCATAAAAGCGCAGCTCGGGGCGCCGCCTGCGTTCGCCGTAGTAGCCGCTCAGGAAACCGTCGCGGACCGGCTCGGCGGCTGCGGCAAGACTGCCACTCAGTGGCAGCAACATCGCGACCTTCATTGGCGGGCGATACCCATCACGATCCGCTGGGGGCCGGCCGGCGCCATCGAAGCGCCAGTCACCGCGGTCGAATGCACGTGGCAATGGCAGCCCGCGATTGAGCAGGGCGCGACCGGCAAGGTTGTAGAGCGGGTCGCCGGGCGGCAGTTCGCTGGCGCCGCGGATCAGGTTGGCGTCATCGAGTTGGGCAAGCAGCATCTCGATTCGAGCGACATTCGCAGCGCGGGCCGGGGCTGGCAGGCTGGATTGCTGGGCGGCCAGCGTGCGCGCCTCCAGGAAGGCGGAAGTGCGCACGGCGACAGGCGCGGCGCGTTGCACCTCGACGCTGGCGCAGCCGGTGATCGCCGCCATGGCGGCCAGCATCAGGGCGATTACAAGGTGTTTCAAAGCCACGGCGCGTTGCTCGTTCGGGAACCCGCTAGGATTCTACCCGCGCCAACAGTGAAGGAATGCAATGCAGCGCCAGGCAACGCCAGCTTCAGGAACGCCAGCCTCAGGAAGCCTCTATGTGGTCGCCACGCCGATTGGCAATCTCGGCGACTTCAGTGCACGCGCGCTGGAAACGCTGAAGGCCGTGGCGGCGATCTGCGCCGAGGACACCCGGCATACGCGCCAACTGCTGTCCCATTTCGGCGTCGAGCGCCCGTTGCTTGCCCTGCACGACCACAACGAAGGCGAGGCCGCTGCAGGATTAGTGGCGCGCATGCTCGCCGGCGAGTCGCTGGCCTTGGTGTCCGATGCCGGCACGCCACTGGTCAGTGATCCCGGCTTCCGCCTGGTACGGGCCGCGCGCGAAGCCGGCATCAAGGTCAGCCCGGTGCCGGGCGCCAGCGCCTTGATCGCGGCGCTCAGCGTGGCCGGGCTGCCAAGCGACCGGTTCGTGTTCGAGGGGTTCCTGCCGGCGAAGGCCGGCGCGCGGCGCGAGCGCCTGGCACAACTGGCCAGCGAGACCCGCACCCTGATTTTCTACGAGTCCTCACATCGGATCGAAGAGTCGCTGGCTGACGCGGTGGTCGCCTTCGGCGGGCAACGCCATGCGGTGATTGGTCGCGAACTCACCAAACTGTTCGAGACCGTGCTCGACGGCCCGCTGTCCGAGTTGCAGTCGCGCGTGGGCGCCGACCCGAACCAGCGCAAGGGCGAATTCGTGCTGCTGGTGCAGGGTGCAAGCGAGGAGGTCGATGCCAAGGTGGCGGAAGGCAAGCGCCTGTACGCCAAACTGGTCGACCACCTGCCACCGTCCACCGCTGCCAAGGTCGCTGCCGAATTGAGCGGCGCGCCTCGCAAAGCGCTGTATGGCGGGCAAGGCTAGGTTTCAACCGCTAGAGCAGGTCGAGCGGGCTACGGGTGTCATCGACAGGTTTCAAGAGATGCGTGTAACGCATGGTGGTGTCCAGGTGCTTGTGTCCCAGCAAGGCCTGGATGGTGCGGATATCCGTGCCCGCGGCCAGCAAATGGGTCGCAAAGGTATGCCGCAGGCTGTGCAGCGTGGCCTGCTTGTGGATGCCGGCATCGCGCAGGGCGTCGCGGAACGCCTCCTGTACGGTCGATGGCGACACATGCCAGCGTTGGCGCCGGCCGGTCTGCGGACACGGACGAATGGACTGCGAGCCGAACACGAATTGCCAGCCTGTCGCACGGGATGCGGTCGGGTATTTGCGCTGCAGCGCGCCCGCCAATGGCGCGTGACCCGCGCCATTCAGCACGTCCGTCCGGTGCCTTGCCACCACCTCGTGCAGATGATGTTGCAATCGGGGCAACACGCGTGCCGGCAGCATCGCGTTGCGCGACTTCCCGCCCTTGCCGGCCGCGACGCGCACCACGCGATGGGCCAGGTCGATGTCGTGCACGCGCAGGGTCAGGCACTCCATGACGCGCATGCCGCTGCCGTAGATCAAGAGGCACGCCAGGCGCGGGACGCCTTCCAGTCGCAGCAAGATCGCGCGAACCTCGTCCCTGGACAGGACAATCGGCACCGTGGCCATGCGCCTGACATTGCGCAGCCCCTTGAGGTGCCCGACCTCCTTGCCGTAGACATCCCGATACAGGAACAGCAGGGCGCTAAATGCCTGCATGTGGGTGGATGCGGAGATGCGCCTGACATCAGCGCAATGCGTGAGGAATGGCACGATGCCTTCCACGCCAAGGTCGCGTGGGTGCCGGCCACGGTGGAACCGGATGTAGTGCCGGATCCACAGCTTGTAGGCATCTTCGGTGTTGGGGCTGAGATGCCGGCGCCGGCAAGTGGCCGACACCACGTCCATCAATCGCTGCGGTGGGAACAGATTAGGCGAGGCGCCCCATATGCTTGGCTCCGGTGGGGCAAAACATCATCCTAGTCGGCATGCGTGACACAATGGCCGTGGCGGAGTCGGCCAGACAGTCGCGTCATCCACATGCAAATGTGTGGTGCCGAGGAAAGTCCGGGCTCCACAGGGCACGGTGCCAGGTAACGCCTGGGCGGCGCGAGTCGACGGAAAGTGCAACAGAAAGATACCGCCGATGGCTCTTCGGAGAACAGGCAAGGGTGAAATGGTGCGGTAAGAGCGCACCGCGAGCCTGGCAACAGGCCGGCACGGCAAACCCCACCGGGAGCAAGACCGAATAGGGACCCCATGACGTTGCCCGCGTCAGGTCCGG